>NZ_JAUBOZ010000070.1:0-40389 GCF_036700475.1 Microcoleus sp. T2B6
CTGGGACCTGTCTGATGAGTGTGCTATATTCAGATTGTTGCCGATTGTCGGGGATTGTCTGGATTAAAAGTATCAGAATCTGCAATCAATCAAGGCTGATCTTGACAGGGCGATCGTCGATTACTGGTTTGGGCTGCGTTCCAGGTCGTAAGACACTCACAAACAGCAGTCAATTATAGGTTGGAAAGCGGTAATACCCGCCCCGCTTTCCCTCACCGCCATCCCTTCAGTCGATCGTCGTCCTCCACTCCCAGCCGGGTGGCGGGGGACTGACCGAAAAAACAGAAGTGAAAACAAGGAAGTGTGCGGGATACTTTAGCGGGAATAAACATGACAAAGGACAATAATTCAGGAGAGCAAAAACGGCTGATGCTGGTTGACGATGACCCGAACTTGATCTTGCTCGTCAAGGACTACTTGGAGTTTCGGGGTTACAACGTCATTACAGCAGAAAACGGCAGAGACGCTCTGGAAAAACTAGAACAAGAAGTTCCCGACTTGATTATCTGCGACGTGATGATGCCGGAAATGGACGGCTACACTTTAGTCAAACACATCAGAGAAGACCCTCGCACTAGCTGGATTCCGGTTCTGTTCTTGTCGGCAAAAGGTCAAAGTTCAGACCGAGTAAAAGGCTTGAGCACTGGGGCTGACGTTTATATAGTCAAGCCTTTTGAACCAGAAGAACTGGTAGCCCAAGTGGAATCTTCTCTGAAAGCTGCCTCCCGCTTGATTCGCCACTCAAATCCCGGTATAGAGAGTGGCACAAAAATTAAGGCGCGCCGCAATGTCGAATTGACTCCCACTGAGTTAAAGGTGGTACAGTTGCTAGCGCAGGGTATGGCAAACCGCCAGATCGCAGACGTGATGAATGTCAGCCAGCGGACTATCGAAAGCCACGTCAGCAATATGCTGGGCAAAACAGGTCTGCACAACCGGACAGAGTTAGCTCGCTGGGCCCTTGAAAGCAAAAAGGCTTAAGCGGAGGTAGTCTGCGCTATGAAATCAGGGGAGCAAAATCTACTGCTATGCGCTGGGCGTATGCCTGCTTGGCGGTAGGGCGGTGGGCGCGGTAGTTTGAATGCGCCATTAACCTTGACACGGCAGCCGGTATTGAGTTACTAGGCGTATAGTTTGTGAGGGCCCCTCGCTCAAATGCAAGCAGGGTTAAAAGAACCCTCTGGCGGTAGAGCCGAAAATATGAAATACTGGGGAGATGGAGTTTTCTGAAGTTTAATCTATTGCCTCAGTTAGCTCCATGTTGCTAAAATGTGATATTTAGATTAACTTCTTTCTACAATTATTAGGTCTAAGTTTCTATGACAAACTTAATGAACCGCCTTTCTATTTTTGTGGACGGGAACAATATGTTCTACGCTCAACAAAAGAACGGTTGGTTTTTTGATCCTCGCAGGGTGCTCGAATATTTCAAAACTTCGCAGCCGAATGTCATCTTGATCAATGCTTTCTGGTATACGGGTCTAAAAGACCCCCAAGATCAAAGGGGATTTCGAGATGCCTTGATCAGTCTGGGTTACACGGTTCGCACTAAGATTCTTAAGGAATATTACGACGATGCTTCGGGCAGATATTCTCAAAAGGCTAATTTAGACATTGAGATTGTGGTTGATATGTTTAATACGGTGGATCAGTACGACCAAGTTGTACTTTTTAGCGGGGATGGGGATTTTGAGCGGGCGATCGAGCTGCTGCGATCGAAAAATACTCATATTACTGTGGTATCAACCGAAGGAATGATTGCGAGAGAGTTACGAAATGCTACAGATAGGTATATAGACCTAAATGAAATTAGGGAACATATCGAGAAAATGGATTATTAGTCATTAGTCATTAGTCATTAGTCATTAGTTATTAGTCATTAGTCATTAGTCATTAGTCATTAGTCAGCAGTCATTAGTCAGTAGTTATGGGTTATGGGTTATTAATTATTCGTTATTGGCGCGAAACACGGGACTGGTGACTGGGGACTAATTGCCCAGAACAGGGGACAAGTAAAAATCAGGAAAACACTTTTTTAGAGCTATGAAAACTCAACCAAGTCAAGACCGGATTATTATTTTCGATACGACTTTGCGGGACGGAGAACAATCTCCGGGTGCATCTCTGAATGTGGATGAAAAGCTGACTATTGCCCGCCAGTTAGCGAGATTGGGCGTAGATGTGATTGAAGCGGGTTTCCCTTTCACCAGCACGGGAGATTTCGAGGCAGTCCAAAAAATAGCCCGCTCGGTGGGCACGGAAGATGGGCCGACAATTTGCGGTTTAGCACGGGCGAGAAAGGAGGATATAAAAACAGCAGCCGAGGCTCTGAAACCCGCCGTAAATTCGCGAATTCATACGTTTCTGGCTACGTCTGATATCCACTTGGAGCATAAGCTGAAAAAGACGCGGGCTGAGGTTCTGGAAATTGTGCCGGAAATGGTGGCTTACGCTAAGTCTTTTGTGGATGATGTGGAGTTTTCGCCGGAAGATGCTTGTCGATCGGAACCGGAGTTTTTGTATCAGGTTCTAGAACGGGCGATCGCAGCCGGTGCGACTACTGTTAATATTCCCGATACTGTCGGCTACACGACTCCCAGCGAATTTGGGGCTTTGATTCGCGGAATTAAGGAAAATGTGCCGAATATCGATCGGGCAATTATTTCGGTTCACGGTCACAATGACTTAGGATTGGCTGTTGCTAACTTTTTGGAAGCTGTGAAAAATGGCGCCAGACAGTTAGAATGCACGATTAACGGGATTGGCGAACGGGCGGGAAATGCAGCTCTGGAAGAGTTGGTAATGGCGCTTTACGTGCGACGCCAATATTATAATCCGTTCTTGGGCAGGGCTGCGGATTCTGAGGAACCGCTGACAAATATTGACTCGCGCCAAATTTACAAAACTTCCCGCTTGGTTTCCACTTTGACGGGGATGTTGGTGCAGCCAAATAAGGCGATTGTCGGGGCAAATGCTTTCGCTCACGAGTCGGGAATTCACCAAGACGGAGTGCTGAAAAATAAGCGGACATACGAGATTATGGACGCTGAGTCGATCGGCTTAACAGAAAATCAAATCGTGCTGGGTAAATTGTCGGGGCGCCACGCTTTCCACACTCGCTTGAAAGAGTTGGGTTTTGAAATGGCCGACGATGAGCTAAATAAGGCTTTTGTCAAGTTTAAAGATTTGGCAGACAAGAAAAAAGAGATTACTGATTGGGATTTAGAGGCGATCGCCAATAACGAAGTGCACCAAGCACCGGAACTTTTCCGGTTAGAATTGGTGCAAGTTTCCTGCGGCGACAAATCTCGCCCGACAGCAACTGTCACTGTGCGGAATCCGGCGGGCGAAGAATTGACAGATGCTGCGATCGGCACGGGGCCGGTGGATGCGATTTACAGGGCAATTAACCGGGTGGTAAACGTACCGAACGAGTTGATCGAGTTTTCTGTACAGTCGGTGACAGCGGGCATAGATGCGATCGGCGAAGTAACAATTCGCTTGCGCCACGAAGGCAAAGTATTTTCCGGTCACTCGGCAAATACCGACATTATCGTAGCCTCCGCAGAAGCATACATCAGCGCTTTAAATCGCCTGTATCAGGCATTGCAGCATACTACGGAAAAATCCTCAGAACAGCCAACTTCGATCGGAAATCAAGTTGTTGCAAAAGCACAGCGCTGATAAATTTCTTGTCAGCAATTTTTCTTGAAACAAACCGCAGACGAACGCACATAACAGCAGATATATCTAAATAAATCTGCGTTAATCCGCGTTCATCTGCGGTTTAAAATTAATTTTTTTTACCAATAACCAACTCTTGAAAAATGCAAGACGAAACTTTAAAAAAAGAGCGGCAATTCCACGATGCTTGGGCATCTACGATCGATATTGACGGCATTCGAGTTAATGATTACTTTGAAGCTTGCACCGCCCCAGAAAATAGATTTATCGTCCAGCAAATGGGCGATATTACAGGCAAACGGCTGTTAGATTTAGGCTGCGGCGCGGGAGAAAATAGCGTTTATTTTGCTAAAAAAGGCGCGCATTGTGTGGCGGCCGACTATTCTCAGGGCATGGTAGAAGTTGCTCGGAAATTGGCTGAGAAAAACGGCGTCAAAATAGAGGGCTGCACTGTAAATGCAATGGCTATGGATTTCGCGGACAACAGTTTTGATATTGTTTATGCTTCTAACTTGCTGCACCATTTGCCGGAACCAGAAAAGGCGATTCGCGAAATGCACCGGGTACTAAAACCGGGGGGAAAAGCTTGTTTCTGGGACCCGATGAAGCACAATCCGGTGATTAATGTTTACCGCAGGATGGCTACTGAGGTGCGGACGGAGGATGAAACTCCTTTGGATATTAATATTGTGAATTTTATCAAGTCTTTGTTTTCGGAGACGGCTTATGATACCTTTTGGCTGACATCGCTGTGGATTTTTTTACGCTTTTATTTGATAGAAAAAGTGCATCCAAATGAGGAGCGTTACTGGAAAAAGATTATCATTGAACAAGAGAGATTGAAACCGGAATACTCTCGATTGGAAGGGTTGGATGGCTTTTTGAAGAAGTTGCCTTTGATGAAACGCTTGGCTTGGAATTTGGCTGTGGTGGCAACGAAGTAAGACGATTTTAGATTTTAGATTTTGGATTTTCCATTAAAGAATCGGGAATGACTGATGATATCAGTGGTAGGGTGCGTCAGTTTTGAGATTTTAAATCAGCGCCGAAAGTATTATTCTGACGCACCATTTGTTGTCAGGTGCGTCAGTTCCGAGATTGTTTGTTTGGAGCAAAAATAATCACAACTGACGCACCCTACTGAAAACTCTAAAAGAAGTACAATAAGTCAAAGCATTTAATTAAGAGGCTAATTATGCCAGAAACTATTACTGCTATCTACGAAAACGGGGTTTTGCGTCCCCTGATTCCTTTGTCATTGAATGATGGGGAAACTGTGCAGATTCAACTCTGGCCAGATGATCCAAAAAAGCAGGCAGAATTGGCAATCCAGTTTTTAGTTGACCGAGGATTGGTGACTCCACTACCTAACAATCCCGATAACGTCGAGGCTGTCACTGATGAAGATGTGTATGAATTGGCTAAAAGGTTAGGGGCAAAACCGGGCAAGCCTCTATCAGAAATGATTATCGAGGATCGTGGCCCGTGGTAAACATTTATTTTTTGGATAGCAGCGCCCTCATCAAAAGATATGTGGTTGAAATTGGCAGCCCTTGGATAAAAACGCTCACGGATTCCCAGACTGGTAACTCGCTGCTTTTAGTCCGCATCACCTGGGTGGAAGTTCTTAGTGCTTTTGCACGCAGACAACGTGAAGGCGGTATAACTGCTGCGGAAGTTGCTGCACTTATTGCAAAGTTTCGCTCTGAATTCAATAGTCGGTATAGAGTTATCGAAGTTGATCTGGCACTGGTTGAAAGGGCGGGTGAATTGATTGTTCAATATCCACTGCGGGCTTATGATGCTGTGCAATTGGCGGCTGCTTTGCGCGTTCAATCTGTTTTAACATCAATACCAGAAACTCAACTAATTTTTGTTTCTGCGGACAACAGATTGCTGGATATTGCTCAGTCGGCAGGGTTGGCGACGGATAATCCTAATAATTATCCGTAAAAGTGCGATCGAGCAATATTGACTTATTAATCAATTCAACGTTATAGTGTCTTATCAGCCGAAGTACATAATCATATGATCGATATAGCCACCTTCCATGAGTGTCTTGCCCAATCTAAGGCTCGCGGTTACGACCTTGACGACAAACAGAAGCAAGCTGTAGAGTATGAAGGTGGTTCCCTGTGGCTTCTAGCAGGCCCAGGCTCAGGCAAAAGTGAGGTACTGGTTACACGCACCCTGAAACTGCTCTGTGTAGATGGTGTTAAACCTCGCTCTATTCTCTTAACTACATTCACAACTAAGGCAGCGCGTAATCTTGAAGATCGTCTGGCAACCTACCTAGCTGCACTACAGGATACTGATTCTAGTCTTCAAGAAGTAGACCTAGCTGACATAAGGATAGGAACACTACACAGCCTATGCAATGACATTCTTCAAGAATACCGTTACCCAAAATACCAAAATGTCCGTCTTCTTAATGATGTAGAACAGCATTTATTTGCCTACCGTGAGGCAGAAATAGCTAAACATGAAGACTTAGCCTTCTGGACACAGTTCGATCATGCTGTACCTGATTGGCGGAACAAAAAATACTGTCCTAACAAGTGGAAGCGGGTCAAGGCAGCAGTGACGCTCTTCAACCACGTTGTAGAAGACCGTGTTGATGTCCAAAAGATGCTCTTGGCTGGGGGACACTGGGCAACCCTAGCAGAATCCTATCAGCAATATGCTCAAGCCCTACAAGACAACTACCGTTGCGACTTTGCTCATCTTCAATCGTGCTTTCTTGAATTTCTTAACTCTCCTGCTGGTCAGCGGTTTTTACAGGGAGATGGCAATAATCAGCCACCATTGCTGCACGTACTGGTGGATGAGTACCAGGACACTAATCCTATTCAAGAGCGGATTTACCTTGCCCTTGCCAACCAGAAACCACACAATATTACAGTAGTAGGTGACGACGATCAAGCTTTGTACCGTTTCCGAGGTGGAAATGTATCTTGCATGGTTAATTTTGACCAAGCTTGTATGGCAGCATTGGGTGAACCTCCTCATAAAATTCAGCTAGATAAAAACTACCGTTCTCACTCTGATATTGTTGATTTTTTTAATAATTACATCACTTCTTTCTCAGAAATGACGGCTCAAGGAGTGCGCGCCCCTGGTAAAAATCCAGTTAAGGCTACCTCCTCCATAACTGGCTCATACCCTGCTGTTTCTTGGATCGCTCGGAAAAAAGCAGGAGACTTACCGGATGCTGTTGTTGATTTAGTCAAAAAGCACTTAATAGGAGATGGAATCATATCTGACTATAGCCAGTGTGTTTTGCTGGTACGTAGTGCTAGAGACTCGAAATTAAATGCTGGGCCGTTTATTAGTGCGTTCCAGCAACAGGGGATTCCTGTCTATAATCCTCGCTCAAAATCTTTCATGGAGAGTGAAGAAGTCCAGTGTTTACTTGCCGCACTGGTGCAGGTTATTGATAGAAACCATAGTTTTCAATCCTACAAAGACCAACAGGAAAGACCTCTATGGTGGGTAGATACTGTCCAGCAATGGCTCCAAACCTTAAATAATCTAAGCACAAATGAACTAAGGGAATACTTGAAACTTAGTAATGCAAACCTGCCGAAGCTGTGTGCATCTAATAAAGGTGTCTTTCTGAACCTTAATCTACTGGAAATTCTTTATCGCATCCTTGCGCGGGAACCATTTTGCACATGGCAACAAGACGCTGTAAGGCATCAGCGTCTTTCTAAGGTTACTCGTCTTTTTGATGGATATCACAGTTTCAAATTAGACGGTTTGCGTTCAAATTCATCTGGAACCGATCTCGATCCGACTTTTTTGAATCGCTTTTACACAATGTTTATCAGCTATCTCATAGAGGCAGGAATTGATGATGACGAAGATGAAGAGGTGATCGTACCAAAAGGATCTCTGCCAATTATGACTATTCACCAAGCAAAGGGCTTAGAGTTTCCGTTCGTGTTTGTCACGCAGTTAGGTCAAAATAAAGGGGTTGGGTCTGCACAGATTCTTGAGCGGGATCTCGCACAATTTCGGCAAGAGCTTTATACTAGAACTACGCGAAAACCAGAATTACTGGCTGTAGAAGATGACATCCGTTTACTTTATGTGGCTTACTCACGCGCACAATATGGTCTAATTTTGGTGGGAACGAAAGAACACATCAAAAATCATGTAGCTGCGCCCGGAGGTGACTTCGTTGAATTTCGCAGAAATACCGTTGCTATTTAAAAGGAGTATTTATGACAAAGCCATTCCAAGGTATTTCAGTACCTTTATCCAATAATACATTGGTGAAACGCCGATATAGCGTCACTCAAGATGTTGTTTCATATCGGCGATGCGCCCGACAGTACGGGGCTTTTAATGTCCACAAATATGCACCTGCACAGCAAACTCAGGCTTACTTCGGTACTGTACTTCACCAAGTTTTAGATCGTTGTCATGGCCATTTTCATGGAATAATTGATCCTTCGACTAAAGGCTTGCTTCCCGATAACGGGCAAATTCTTAGTGAAGAAGACATTAGTGATTACTTTGGTGAAGCGAAATCAGCGCGGCAGACTGGAAAAACAGATCCCTTCCCTCCCAGCGATATCGTGAGATATTTTATTCAAGTAGAAAATGGCTTGAATAGTAAAGGAATTCTAGCTATCCGGTCGGAGCTTCGAGTGCAAGCGGTGAAGATTCTTCAATATTTCAACGCCCTCGAAGGTCCAACACTTTACCCACGAGTTAGGGACACAGAACACAGATTGCAGGCCGATCGCACAAATCACATTCTTCATGGAGTTGTCGATCTTCTGGTAGATGCGCCTAATAAAGTGCTAGACCCTGCTGAATGTGAGATGTGGGATTATAAGGGAAGCCGTCGTTTTGATCTAAACTCTACTGATTGGGAGACGTATGAGTTCCAAATGCGGGTTTATGCCTATCTCTACCAACACAAGCACGGTGTCCTGCCACGAAAAGCAGTTTTGTATTTTCTGAACGAACTTGATGGCCCAAATTGCCCATCCAAACGTCCAGTTAATGCTCTCAAGGAAGTTAGCATTGAGCCTAATGAGATTCAGGTTGCAATGGATGAGTTTACCAAGACTGTTAAGCAAATTGAACAATCACGTCTTAGTGACAAATGGGAAGCTGCTGCTTCCGGCTCTATTAGCGAACAAGATTGTAAGAACTGCGACCTTCGTTGGGATTGCAAGACTCCTAATAGTGGGCAGGGTGTAAAGCCCATATATCCATAAAGTATATATTTTGAGTCAGAAGTTTTTAAAGCATTTTCGCAATAGCACCTAGGAGTATTTGATTCTGTTCCTCCGTACCTACACTAATCCGCAATTTGTCTTCTAATCGCGGCTGATTGAAATATCGAATCAATATTCCCCGTACTTTCAGTGTTTGATAAATTCTTTCTGCATCGCCGTTTGGTGGCCTAACTAACAAAAAGTTGGTTTGTGATGGCCAAACGTCAAAGCCTAATTCCTTGAAGCTAACGGCTAGTTTTGCTCGCGAAGCCTTAATCTTTTCGGCGTTGGCTATTTTGTGGTCTTGATCTGCGATCGCAGCCGCCCCCACTGCATAGGCTAAAGCATCCACATTATAGCTGTCTTTGATTTTATTTAATTCTGCCAGCAGCGCCGGATTTGCTATGCCAAAACCCAGCCTCAATCCTGCCAGGGAATAACCTTTGGAAAGCGTCCTCAAAACTATAACATTACTGTACTTTTTTGTCAAGTTCAAAGCATTTTCTTCGGCGAAATCTACATAAGCTTCGTCGATGACAAGAATGCCCGATAACTCTTTAGCCAGCTTCTCCAAATCTGCAAGAGAGATGGCTGTTCCTGATGGACTGTTTGGCGAAGCTATAAATGTCACTGCACCCTGGGCTGCTATTAGCAAATCGACGGGTAACTTGTAGTCATCGGGATAAGGAACTTCCACAAACTCTGCATCTTGAATTTCTGCCAAAGTGCGGTACAATACATAGGTTGGCGCGGGACAAACAATCTGTTTCCCGGATTCGCCCACAGCGCGAACTATCAAGTTTAATAAATCATCGCTGCCGTTACCTACAATAATCCAATCGTCAGCAACTCCAAAAATTTTACTAGCAGCAATACGGAAAACTTTGCCAGTTGGATCTGGATAGCGCCGCAGCATTTCACCGTCTATTTCCTGAAGCACTTTTAAAGCTTTGGGAGAAGGTGGATAGGGATTTTCATTAGAATTTAGTTTAATAATTTTTGTGCCTAGCGGTGGCTGTTCCCCAGGCACATAGCCAGACATTTCGTGGATGTTTTTGCGAAAATAATTCATCTATTAATTGAGTTTTGTGGAACGGGCATCTTGCCCGTTCTTGATAAGGGTGCAAGATATATTGAGTTTTGTGGAACGGGCATCTTGCCCGTTCTTAATAATGGTGCAAGATATCAAGTTAAACAAATTATATCAAACAATTAGTGACTATCCGCGTTATACCCAAATCAAGTAACTTTTGCATATCCGCTCGATCGTCCACCGTCCAGGCCACAATGTCAACTCCCTGACTCCGGGTTTCTTGAATCAGTGCGGGGTTTTCCAGCAACACGCGATACAGACTGCTAATCAAATTATCCTGATGGGCTACAGCTTGAGCAAATTGAGTTTTGTATGCTTCTAGATTAGCAACAATATGTCCGATCGCCAAATCGCCAGATAGCCGCCGCACTTGTTCCAGAAATTTATCGTTAAAGGAGGTAATAACGCATTTATGTTGGATCTCTGCGCCCTTCAAAGTATTGACAAAATCCGCCACATCTGCATCAGACCACTCGCAGTGCGGCTTGACATCAAAGTAAAGAAATTTGTCAACATTTTTGAGGATAGCTAATGATTCTTTTAAGGTAGGAATTTTTTCTTGTGAAAATTCATTGCTAAACCATTTTCCCGCATTAAGTGTCTGCAATTGAGACAGGGTTGTTTCCCTAACTTTGCCAGAAACTCCAGTGATTCTATCTAATGTGGCGTCGTGAAAAATCACTGGTACGTTGTCGGCGGATAGCTGGATGTCAAATTCGATCGAATGAGCTCCACGGGCGATCGCCAGTTCAAAAGCTGCTAAAGTATTCTCCGGGGCGATCGCCGAAAATCCCCGATGTGCGATAATTTCTAAATTCACTGTCTTGTGCCCTCTAAAAAATCTGCCACAGTTTGATTAAAAGTTTCTGGTTGAGTCAAAAAAGACCAGTGATTGCCCGGTACTTTTGCAACGGTAAGATTTTTTAAGTATCTCTTGTATGGCTGCATTTGCCAATCCATGCGATTTACGCCTTTTTCCGGCTGTACAAACAAAGTCGGTATCTCAATATTTTCAGTTAAACCGGCAACTTTCATCACTTCTGCAAATATCTGATTTCTGGCTGCAATCGTAAATTTACTGCCCCAATTTCCGTCTGATTTTTGTTCGATTTGCTGTTGGAATACCATTTGCTGCACATCACTCCAATCTGCGTATTCTCCCGATTGTTTTGCCGCTGCTTCTGCTTGGGCTAAAGTCGCAAACGGGCCCACACATTTGAGACAGTCTAATTTTCGGTAAACAATTGGCAGGGTGAGTTTCATCGCGGCGGGAAGTTTGGTGATGAAGATGGGGTCTACTAAAATCATACTGCAAAAGCGAGCCGGATTTTGCCTCGCCCAAATCGCTGCTAGTTTTCCCGTCCAAGAATGTCCTAAAATGTGGGCGTCGGGCCAGTTGAGATGTGCCATCAAAGCTTCTAAATCTGCGATCGCACTTTCAAAAGTATAGCCTATTTTGGGTTTGCTACTCTCTCCGTGACCGCGCATATCTGGCGCTACAATATGATAGCGGTTGGACAAGTAATTGCCCAAGTTAGTCCAGACACACGCACTATCTGCTAAACCGTGTAACAGCAGCAAACGGGGATATTTTTCTTTCCCTGTGTCGGGCTGCCATTCTAGGTATGAAAGTTCGATTTCTGGTAATTGCAAAGTGTTACGAGTTGGCATAATTAGGGCATTTTATATTTGGATAAATTTGATTTAACTTTTTTAGGAACAGGCAAGATGCCTGTTCCACAAAGAGTGAATTTTATTGTACGGTTTTCCTCAACAGGCTTTCGGGTCTGTTTCACAAAGAATAAATCTTTTTGTGGGGTGGGCTTCTAGCGCAAGATGCCTGTTCCACAAAGAGTGAATCTTATTGTACTGTTTTGATCTACAGGCAAGATGCCTGTTTCACAAATAATAAATCTTATTGTGGGGTGGGGTGGGCTTCTAGCCCGCCCTTCTGACTTAACCTTTGCCCTTCAAACTCAACAAGATAAACTGAGTTTTCTGCGCTTCATCAAAATTGTCATCGCTGACCAAAACTATACTCTGGCTGCCATCTGGCAAGCGCGGGCCGAGGGTCATCCCTTCTAAATTGTACAGCGGAATTCCGAGTTCGCTTAAGTCTAGCAGCAACTTTTTCTTAACAGGTTCGACCGCCACTCGCCCTTTAAAACTCTGGATTCTCGAAGTATCTGTAGCCGCCCCAACCGCTAGTTGATAAATCCTAGCGCTGTATCCCGACAGCCCAAAAGAACGTTCTAAACTCAGAATCTGACCGCCACCGACAGTTACTAATTCTGTTAAACCGTTCAAAATAGTCATGGGAACTTGGTCGAGGATGTAAAGATTTTCCGATACTAATTGCGGCGTTTTATCGACGATGACATAATGTAAAATACGGAGTTTGCTTGCCTGTTCCGGGTCTAAATCTTGCATTAACGGCGCTTCCGTAGCTGCGAACAAACGAAACGGATCTAGACCGCCTGGACTAAAGGTTTCTGGGTCGATGGTTAAAGATTCAAAACCTAAATTGTCCACCACTCCTTGCTGCTGTTTTTCATCGCCGGCATCGGGAATATAGCGCTTTGGTATCGGCAAATTTCCCCGCATTTGCCCGGTTTTGAGGTCAAATTCTCCGAGAAAAGGAGGGATGCCCACATGAGTAACGCCTTCGCTGGCGACAAATATTGAATTGCGGGGAGAAAGGGCGATGCCTTCGGGATTTATGGAACCCCAAGAGAAGGTTTCACCGTCTGCTTTTTTGAGGGATGTAACGCCGTCAACGGTAACTTTTTTCAGGCGAATATTTGCTGGGTCACTTGATGTGAGGTCGAGTCGGAGACTGTAAAATCTCGCTTCTCCGTTTTCGCTGGGGTCGTCGGAGAGAGCGTAAAAGCGATAAGCTTTGGAAGTGACTGCACTAATACCTTTGGGATCGTAGGTAATTCCTGACAAACCGCCGACTGGTACTCCTTCAAAATTGGTTTTTGGCAATTCGTACTCGCCCAAAAATTCGAGGGACAATTCTGGAAAAGAGCGGTCTTTTGCAACTGCGGGAGGCGGGGCGCAAGCTGTGCAAACAGTTAAGAGAATAAGGGCTAGACTAAATAAGCGTAAAATACGCTCGCCCAGCGTCTTTAAATGCCAATAATTGCTCAGCACGGTGACATTTATTTTGTTGCTCTTGTTGAACTGTTTACTTTTGTGCCATCTTTGTGACATAATTTATACCGTTTTGTAGATATGCAAAACTTGATGTTTCCAGAAGAAATGCCGAATCGCGGCAACCAAATTTTTAGAATGAGAAGTTCTGTACCAATTGGGTGCTTGCTTTTCCTGTGGCTGTGTGCTGGTTCTATTGCTAGCGCCCAAACTAATCCACCAGCCCTCGATCAATTTTCTCCTAATCCTCTAGAAATTACCACACCCGATCCCCTCACTCCCGCCACTGAATCTTTGAGCAGCACTCAGCGGGATGAACTGACAGCGGCTTTGGAAGAGTTAAACTTAGAAGCAGCGACTAAACTGCAAGCTGGAGACGGCGCGGGTGCTTTTGAAATTTGGTTCCGAGAATTGCGGCTGCGGAGGTATCTGGGGCCGGCGGCGGAAATTGCTGCTTTGAGTCGGGTGGGAAGTGTTGCTTGGAGTAACGGTAAAAATCTCGAACTACAGCTTATTACCAAACGGTTGCAAGCAATTCAAAAAGAAGTCAAATCCCAAGTACCACTTAATACTGAGTTGCTACCCGCCTTCGCTGCGGCTTTTCAGCAGGTGCGCGCTAAAGGCCCGACTGTAGAAGTTTACCAAGAAATTCTCGAAAATGCGCGCCAAAACCAAGATATATTGGCCCAAGGTCAGATTTTAAAGGCGATCGGGCTAATTCACATCAATTGGTTGAGTTACGATAAAGCTGCTCCGGTGTATGAGGAATTGGCAACTTTAATTCAGGAAAACCGCGCTTTATTTGCTGCTAATTCTGCTGTGCAAAATTCTGCTGTTGTGGCGGGAAACGGCGCGCCGCCGCAGCCTGTAACTCCTCCAACTGAGGTAGATACTCTGAGACAGTTGGCCTATGTTTACCAACAGTCGAAACAACCCCTAAAGGCGATCGCAGCTAGGGAAAAACTAGCATCAGTGTATCTTAACTTACAAAATCCCAGCGCTATACCACCGCTCAAAATTGCGATCGCCAGCGATTACCAAACCATAGGTCAAATCAATTTAGCAGCTCAATACTATCAGGAAGCCTACAATTTAGCCGTCCCCATTCAACAGTATGCCCAAGCTAGTGAAGCTTTGGATAAATTAGCTTTACTTTATCGATCGCAAAAGCAATGGGAGCCGACTTTGCGGATTTATCAAATGCAGTTGCTGTTAGAAGAGCGGGCTTACAATTTCTACGGATTGATGAACACTTACGACAATATCGGTCAAGTTTATCAACAGATGAAGGCTTACGATAAAGCTTTGGAATCCTATCAAAAAGGGTTGGACGTGGCTAAAAGATTGGGACACAGACAAGAGTATTTTGCTAAGAAAATTCAAAAAGTTAACAAGCAATTGCAAAGAACTTCGTAGTTGTCAGCCGACAAGAATGCCAATTTGCGATGCGAGTAATTTAAATGCAGTAAGGTGCGCCTAGCGCACCCTACAAAACTACTTTTGACTGGTAACTTTCTCGCGAGATAGAATAATATACTACATCAGTTTCGTAATAATGAGCATTTTTTTCATATTTCATGCCAACTTTCTGCATCAGCCGCTGGGAGGTTATATTTTCTGGGAGGGCGATCGCAACTATTCTCTCCAAATTTAATATTTGAAATCCATAGTTTAGACTAGCCAAAGATGCTTCTGTCGCCAATCCTTGATTCCAATAAACTTTGTCGAGGGCATAGCCTAGCTGAACTTCCGGTGTCTTCTCCAGAAAATTCAGTCCGCAGCGACCAATCATTTTACGGTCTATTTTATGTACTAAAGCCCACATTCCGAAGTTGTTTTCTTCCCAACTTTTGAGCATGGTATGAAGGGCGATTTCTGTTTCTTCTCTAGTTTTAACTCCTCTCAAGTATTTCATTATTTCTGCATCACTGTAGATGCGGTACAGCTCATCTAAGTCGTATGGCGTAAATTGTCTCAGATACAATCGGGCTGTCTCTATCTCTTGCATGATGACAGTATAACCTTTAACATTAGATTATAGTACCACTTTGGCGGGCTACAAACATTTTAGTTGGGTTTCGTTCCTCAACCCAACCTGCTGTTACAAGAAAACACTCTTTGTGAAACAGGCATCTTGCCTGTTACTGATATTAGTGCCAAATATTCATTCTCTTTGTTACAATTATTAACTAGATATATTGTACAGTTTTTGCCATCAATGACTATTTCCTCACCAGTAGCAGACACCAAAAACAAATCCGGCCAGGAAACAGACTGGCGGTTATTCATGAGGTTGGCATCTTACGCAACCCGCAGCAAACGCTTGCTGATTATTGCGATCGTACTATTAGTACCGCTAGCAGTCTCAGGAGCAATTCAACCCATTCTCATCGGACAGGCAATTTCGGTAATTCGCTCGGAACCTACCTACGAATTCCTGCGGGGAGTGCCTCTATCTGCTGCATTGAATATTTTGGCAGTTTTGCTCATGCTAACTATAACACTTAGATTAGCACTGCAATCACTTCAAGGGTATTTAGTCACGAAAGTAGGGCAAATAATTACTACAGATATTAGAAATGATTTGTTCGCCCACGTCACATCGCTAGCAGTGAGATTTTTCGATCGCACTCCTGTCGGTAAACTGATGACTCGCCTCACCAGCGATGTAGAAGCTTTGGGAGAGGTTTTCTCTTCAGGGGCGATCGGCATTGTCAGCGATTTATTTTCAATTTTAGTAATTGCCATTTTCATGTTTACCATGCAGTGGCAACTAGCTTTAATGTTGGTGCTGATGATGATACCAATTACCGCAGTCATAGTTTATTTCCAGTACCAATATCGCATAGCAAATTACAATACCAGAGAAGAACTTTCCGAACTCAACGCCCAACTGCAAGAAAACCTGACTGGTATTGGGGTAGTGCAGCTATTCCGCCGCGAAAGATTTAACTCAGAATTGTTTCGCGTCACGAATAAACGCTACATTAAAGCAGTTGACAAAACTATATTTTACGACTCAGCCGTATCTGCGACATTAGAATGGATTGCTTTAGTGGCGATTGCAGCCGTTTTGTGGATGGGGGGTCAAAGGGTTTTAGCCGGTAATCTTAACTTCGGTACTCTCTCGGCATTCATTTTATTTGCTCAACGTCTCTTCGATCCGCTGCGGCAATTTGCTGAGAAATTCACTGCTATTCAAGCAGGATTTACCGCTGTCGAACGGATTAGCGATATTCTCAATGAACCCATCGAAATTAAAGATCCAACTAGCGGGAAGAAGGAAGGGCACAACACGGATTTTGACACGGATACACGGATGTTTGAAGCCAGAGGGAAGAGGGAAGGAGGAAGAAGGGCAGGTTATTCACCGTTGTTGATAACTGGACATCCAGAGGCAACGGCTTACAACTTGTCTCCGTTCGATCGAGAATTGCCAGATAATCATCAAAATCCAGCAAGTTCAGAATATCGTTTAGTGCCTAACAATCCCCAATCACCCCCCGCCAACCCCACCTTGCTAAGGGGAGGAGAAAATGCCAAATCGCAGAATTCAGAATCTGGAGAAATTCAATTTGACAACGTGTGGTTTGCTTACAAACAAGACGAATATGTCCTGCAAAACCTCAATTTCACCATCAAATCCGGCGAAAAAGTAGCATTAGTCGGCCCCACAGGTGCGGGCAAAAGTTCGATTATCCGTCTCCTGTGCCGCCTTTACGAACCTAGCCGAGGACGGATTCTGGTTAATCATGTGGATATTCGGGATTTGCCTCAAGCAGAGTTACGCAGGCACATAGGCGTGATTATCCAAGATGGCTTTCTATTTGCTGGTGACGTGAAGAGCAATATCAGCCTGGGAGAAAGTTACTCGATTGAGGAAATTCAAGCAGCAGCCGAAAAGACAAATGTTGCCCGTTTAATCGAACAGTTGCCTCAAGGTTATGATACGCAATTGCGGGAACGGGGAACGAATCTTTCGGGGGGACAAAAGCAATTATTAGCGTTTGCTCGCGCCGCTATTCGCAATCCCAGTATTTTAGTTCTAGACGAGGCAACTGCTAGTTTGGATGTGGGGACCGAAGCTTTAATTCAAGAAGCTCTAGAGCGTTTGATGGTGGACAGAACGGCGATAATTATTGCCCACAGGCTTTCGACTATCCGAAATGTCGATCGTATTTTAGTGCTCAAACGCGGGCAGTTAGTAGAGTCGGGCAGCCACGAAGAGTTGTTGCAGCAACAAGGGTTGTATGCCAGTTTGTACAAGTTGCAAATGCTGGGTAGTTAACCGAAAAAGGAATAAGGAATAAGGAAGGAAGAGGATTTTTCTTGAGGGGTGACAACGGCTCTGGAACCTTGATTGTAAAAGCATTGAAGCCGCTGAAGCTCAAAAAAGATAGTGCATTATGGACAGGCTTATTGACTCATAAGATTGTCCGATATCCCCTTGAACCTGATTCAAGGGATATCGCCACTCTCTTTTATTGACTTACGCACAGCAAGCGTATCTTTTCGCTTGGTCACTCAACTCAAAGCCTTGACGCAGCTTTGCTTTCAACCTGCTTGTCACCCTGCCAACCAATATGTTTCCCATGATTCTCGATGCCCAAACCCATATAGCCACATCCACGGATACTTCTGTGGTAATGTAGCGATATATGAAAGAGCTATCGACCTTAATTGACGAGATAATTTAAAAGTGCGATCGAAACACAACAAAATCTAAATCGCATTGCCGAAGTTAATTCCCTGCTCGATTTGACCGAAACCCACATTTACTTTGTGGCTTTCCTGCAGCCCAGTACCAGTCAAATTAAACATCCGCACCCCAGCAGGAGTAGACAAAAACAGATATTGTCCGTTATCGCTAACCGACATCCCCCCATTAACAAATGGCGAGGAAGCATTAATATTTTCACCGATACTCCTGCGGTATAATACATCCCAAGTATTGGTATCGTAAGCAATCAACTCATCGGCAACAGAATTAGCAGCGTAAAGGATATCCCTCGTCGGATCGAACGTCAACCCCCCGTCAAGGCCAGCCAGATTTTCCACAGCATTAAAATTGCGATCCATCACAGAAATGCCGCCGTTTAATTCCATTGCAATTAGCGAACCGTTGCGGCTAACCGCAGATACAGTACCGTCGTGATAAGAGTCTGTTTCATTCCGGGTGGGAAATGTGTTAGTCACGGCATCGTAAGTAAAGATCCGGCCTAGGGAACTGTTGGATTCAGTCATGAAAAACAGACTGCGATCGCTGCTGCGGTGGATGGGCGTGTCCTGTGTGACTTCGCCTCCAAAACCCGACCCGGCTGCGTCCGTCCGTACTGATAGAGTATCGGTAGCTAAATTCAGTTCCCGGAACGGCACCGTACCTGAACCGTTGAAGCGCGTACTCACCATTCCCCGGCCGTTGGAACCGATTGCCACGTCCCAAGCCCCGGCTTCTCCAAAATCGAGAGTGTAAGGAATATTGGTAACAGCATCGCTAGCGAGATTGACCTTGCGAATCAAACCTTGCGTCCCGCTAGTTTGATTGTCAGCAACGTACAAAGCGCTGCCATCTGGAGTAATGTCAGCACCGTTTAACAAAGTGCCAACAGCAAGTGGCGGTAACAAAGTCTGCGTGGCGACATCGTACCGCTGCACAGTTCCCGCACCGGTCGTGATGTAAAGCAAATTCCGCGTCGGATCGAAAACGCGATCGCGACCGTTAGCAACCGGAATGAGAATACTTGCCGGCGCGCCGCTGATACCGGGGAACGTTTGCTGCGAACCGGGTTGCAGCACTTCCGCAACTGTATAATTTCTCGGCCCGGCCAAACTCGCAAAGGAATAATTGCCACTAGCATCCGTTGTCGTAGAAGTTTCCCCCGCGTCCAATACACCATTTTGGTTGGTATCGAGAAAGACAGTCCAGCCTGCAATGCCAGGTTCGCCAGCAGTTAGTGCGCGATCGCGATTTAAGTCATTCCATTTTGTACCTCGAATTTCGTTTAGCTGTGCAGTTTGTCTGTTGCCAAAATTGACATTTTCAGCCAATTGATTCGCAGCAAGATTAACTGTTTGCGCTTGCGGAACGTTCGACCCCGGCAAACTTAAAACCCGCACGCCGCTGGGAGTTGACAGAAACAGCAATTTTCCATCATTGCTGACAGACATCACCCCGTTGCCAAACGGTGTAGATGCAGGGACATCTTCACCTATATTGAGGCTAAACAACGAAGTCCAAGTATTTGTATTAAAGGCAACGATTTGATTAGTTGTGGAATTCACAGCATAGAGGATATCTTTGGTTGAGTCGAAAGCTAAGCCACCATCAAAATTATTATTGAGGGTGGTAATTTGCCCGAGGTTTGGGTTACGGATCGAAATACCAACTCCGAAATCTTCTAAAGCAATTAACGCGCCGTTGCGGCTGACAGCAGATAGAGTACCGTCGTGAAATGTGTTTGTTTGCGATCGGTTGGGAAAAGTATCTGTTGTACCGTTGTAGGTAAAGATTGGGCCTGCGGAACTGTTGGATTCAGTCATGAAAAACAGACTGCGATCGCTGCTGCGGTGGATGTGCGTGTTCTGGTTGACTTCGCCAAATACTGACCCCGCATCCGATCGCTGCGTTAAAGTATCAGTAGCTAAGTTTATTTCGCGAAAAGGCACCGTACCGGAACCCTCCCAGCGCGTACTCATCATGCCTTTGCCGTTAGCCCCGATCGCCACATCCCAGGAACCGCTTTCCCCCCGACTAAGATTGTACGGGAGGTTAGTAACCGCACCGGTATTGAGGTTTACCTTGCGGAGGAATCCCTGCACGCCGCTGCGCTGGTTTTCCGCAACGTACAAAGTGCTGCCATCGGGGGTAATATCGACGCCGTTTAAGGAATTGCCGACCTCAAGGGGTGCTAGCCAAGCGTTAGCACTAAAGTCGTATCGCTCTACTGTTCCCTTGTTAGTGGTAATGTACAGTCGATTGCGGGTGCGATCGAAAACGTGGTCTCGGCGAGTTGGCAGGGGAATCAGAAAGTTTGTCCCCACCGGTGCGGTGATGCCGGGGAATGTTTGCTGCCAATCGGCTTGCAACTGTTCGGCAACGGTATAGTTGCCAGCAGGCAAACCTGGAAAAGCGTAATTGCCGCTAGCGTCTGTAACAGTAGAAGTTTCGCCGCCGTCGAGTACGCCGTTTTGGTTAGTGTCGAGAAAGACAGTCCAACCTGCTATTGGGAGTTCGCTACCGTCTCGCACACCGTTGCCGTTTAAATCATTCCACTTGCTGCCGCGAATCTCGGCATCGTCGTTTTGAATTGTTAGCACAGCAGTGGGGTTGGCTGTTCCGGCGACTCCCTCGTTGGTGAAGTTGGCAAAGGACAGCGCTACTGTCTCGTCGGGTTCGTAATTGACATCGCCTAATACCTGAATCGGTACCGTTTTGCTTGTCTCCCCTGCTGCAAAATTAACGGTAATTGGTTCTGCTTGCACGTCGCTGCCAATTGCTGCGGGATTGACTGCACCTGCTGCCAGGACTACATCTACACTTGAAGCTGTAGATGTATCTCCCGATCGCGTTACAGTCACGACATTGGCAGTGTTAGCAGCATTCCCTTCAGGCACATTAAAGGTAGCTGCACTGAAATTATAGGTAGGGGGAGTATCGTCGTTGCTAATGGCAGCCGTCACCGCGCCTGCTGTGCCTAAAGTGTAGCCGCTTCCTGCTGCCAAAGTTAGTTCGACTGTCTCGTTAGGTTCATTAGCAGTATCGGCAACTAAAGTTAGGGTAACTGCTGCGGTTGCGGAATTCGCTGCAAACGCAACCGTGCCGGTTGTGGCACTAAAAGCGGTAGCACCCGACTGAGTGTAATCATTGGCAAAACTAGCTGTTCCGCCAACCGAGAAACTGACTGTCAGCGGTTGAGACAGTGGCGAATTGATGCTGTCGGTGCGGGTAAAGGTGTAGGCGATCGTGCTGTCGCTGTCTTCGATCCCGCCCTCGGGCGAAACTGCTAGCGTCACCTCGGCATCTAATGCAGGTGCACTGACGTTGAAATTGCCCAAATTAACAGCAGTGGCTGCATTGCCGCTGGTATCTAAAACTTGAGATTCTGCTAATTCCAGAGTGTAAGTCCCGTTGTCCGCTGCGTCCCAACTGTCGCCGGGGGCGTTAATTTGATAAGTTGCAGTCCGAGGCGTGCCGTTTCCGCCAGGAGTCGCGCTTAAGAATGCCACCAACTGACTGAAGTTGTTTGGGCCTGTCACTCGAATGTCGCTGCTATCCAGGCTGCTGACCTCTACAGCCGTGTTGTCAGCATATTCGACGGTAAATGTCAAGCTATTGCTTCCTGCCGAAATGTTCGCAATTGGGTTGAGCGTTGCTGTGGGCGGGGTAGTGTCAAAAGGTTGACGTGTTCCTGAAATCTGAAAATCAAAGGGATCTTCATCGCTGTCGCTGTTGGCAAAGGAAATTTGACCGCCATAAGTGCCGATCGCAGTTGCATCGAATTTGACAGAGAAAGTAGTCTCGCTGCCGGGAGTTAGGTTTGTACTGCCAAAACTGCTAACTAAGCTGAAACCTGTTGGCAGGGCGATCGCATTGTTGAGAGTCAGGTTGCCACTGCCTGTATTTTTCACGGTAAAGGTTTTGACAACCTCTGTTCCTAAAACGGCGGTACCGAAATTAACTGTTCCCATATTGTCTGCGATGTTAGCGGTGCCGTCGAACAAGTCGATTTCTGGAACGTTGTCTGCAATCGGTGTCGGCGTTGGCGTCGGCGAATCGCTTGGTGTCGGTGTTGGCGTTGGTGTTGGTGTTGGTGTATCGCTTGGCGTCGGCGTCGGCGTAACAGATGGTGTCGGTGTCGGTGTTGGTGTTGGTGTATCGCTTGGTGTCGGCGTCGGCGTTGGCGTCGGCGTCGGCGTTGGCGCTGGCGTATCGCTTGGCGTCGGCGTCGGCGTTGGCGTTGGCGTATCGCTTGGCGTCGGCGTCGGCGTTGGCGTTGGCGTATCGCTTGGTGTCGGCGTCGGCGTTGGCGCTGGCGTATCGCTTGGTGTCGGCGTTGGCGTATCGCTTGGTGTCGGCGTCGGCGTTGGCGCTGGCGTATCGCTTGGCGCTGGCGTCGGCGTCGGGGTTGGCGTCGGCGTCGGGGTTGGCGTATCGCTTGGCGTTGGTGTTGGCGTATCGCTTGGTGTCGGCGTCGGCGTTGGTGTTGGCGTATCGCTTGGCGCTGGCGTCGGCGTCGGGGTTGGCGTCGGCGTCGGGGTTGGCGTCGGCGTTGGCGTCGGCGTATCGCTTGGTGTCGGCGTTGGCGCTGGCGTATCGCTTGGCGCTGGCGTCGGCGTCGGGGTTGGCGTCGGCGTTGGCGTCGGCGTTGGCGTCGGCGTCGGCGTCGGCGTTGGTGTTGGCGTATCGCTTGGCGTTGGTGTTGGCGTTGGTGTTGGTGCTGGCGTCGGCGTTGGCGTTGGCGTCGGCATATCGCTTAGTGTTGGTGCCGGCGTATCGCTTGGCGTCGGCATTGGGGTGAGGGATGGTGTCGGCGTCGGCGAACTGAGGGGCAGTATCCCCGTGTCTGGCTGTGTCGGTATCAACAAGGATGGTGGTGGAGTGTCATTATCTGTAATCGCTAAAACAGCAGTATCGCTATACCCAATTCTTACCTTTCCTCTAGGGTTGCTCAAGCGTAAATTAAATAACTCTCCTTCAAATGCGACATCATTTACCAAGGGAACTGTTACTGTCTGAGTGGTTTCTCCGGGGGCAAAATTGACCTCAATGGGAGTCGCGCTGCCATAGGAGGGAGATGTCGCTGAGTTATTAACAATAAATATAGTTGCCCCTACAGTTGCATCTAAATCACCACCTTTGCGTTTCACTGTTATTGCAGCGATCGGCGTGCCGTCTTCTTTTCTTTCAAACTTCGTCTCGCTCAATTCTAATATTGAGCTAATAGGAGTAATTTCGCTGGTAAATTTAGAGGCTGTAATTTCGTTGCTGTTAATTCCTTTTAAAATTGCCAGATACTCGCCAGTAACTCGATCTTGAATTACTGCATCGTTTGCAAACTCGCTGCTGCCTTGATAAATGCTCAAGTCTTGAAATGCTAAGCCGCCGTCCAATGCAATTAAGTCAAATCCTTGAGCGAAGTCGCTAATAATGTCAGCATCGGATAGATTTGTGCCGCCAGTAGTAAAAAAGCCGGGAACGCCATCGATTCTATCGATTCTGCCGATAACAAACAAATCGCCACCGCTGCCGCCTGTTAAAGTATCGCCCCCGCGATCGCCAAAAAGGACATCATTTCCTTCCTCTCCAAATAAGAGATCGCTTTCTTTTCCGCCGCGAATTATGTCATTTTGTGTCCCGCCGTAAACTGTATCTAAACCTTCACGGCCATTGAGAGTATCATTGTCTTCGTCCTCGTAAATGAAGTCGCTGCCGAAACCAGGAAATATGATGTCGCCGTCGGTTTTTCCATTAGCGGTATCGCTGCCTAATTGATTGTAAAGAATATCATTATGTGTTTCTCCTAAGAGTTTATCGTCATCTTTGCCGCCGAGAACGATGTCGCTGCCTTTTTTTCCCACCAAACTGCGACTACCTTCATTGCCATTGAGTTCCTTTTCTCTGCGGCTGCCGATTAGGTTGCCAGAGTCAGATCGATCGCCTGCAGGTTGCTTGCTGCCAATACCTCCGAACAAGATATCGTTGCCCAAGTCGCCGTAAATGATATCGTTGCCCCTATCTCCGAATACCCGGTCATCTCCTTTTCCTCCGTGTACGGAGTCATTATCTTTGCCGGCGTAGATAGTATCATTATTTTGTTTCCCGTTAATGTAGTCATTGCCTTCATTAGCCCACAGCAAGTCGCTTCCTTCGTCACCAAGGAGTGTGTCGTTACGGCTATCGGCTTGGATGATGTCGCCCAATCGCCCACCTGTCAGAAAATCCTGTTCTTGCGTTCCCTCAAAAGTAGGCATTTTAGGTTCCACCTATCAAAAATCTGCACGATCGATTTTACATCCACTCAAAACTCATATTATCTAGCAGATATATATAACGTCAATTAACAGGCACTTATAGATCGGATCAGCATGGCGCAACTGGCATTGCTGGCGATCGCCCAACGCTTGCCCTCCTAAAACCCCAATTGTCGCACTTAACCACCGCGCCCCAGAGTTTTTGAGTTTGTGACCCCTGGATGGATTCACTAACTTTTTTGTAGAACATCAACAGCACCATCATCAGCCTTTTGAACTTGGTGCTGTTTATTGAATTGACGATCGCTTGTTGTTGGGGAATGTACCGGGGTTGGACGATCGGTGAAGCAACTGTTGGCAAAATAGTCTTACTAGCCGCGATCGCTGCAATCCTGTTTCGCTTCTGGCAAGGGAGCATCTCATATTTGTAAAAATACTTCTTCTGGCTCCTTCCTTCTTCTGGCTCCTTCCTTCTTCTTCTTTCCTTCTGCCTCCTGCCTCCTGCCTCCTGCCTCCTGCCTCCTGCCTCCTGCCTCAAAACTCCAATTTCTAGCGGAGGGCTGCAAAGGTGAGATGCTCCCTCTGGCAATCCTGGCCGCATGAGGCAAGCGGTGTTAAGTGTGTGGCCTCAAGGCGCGTTTTGGGTGTTTGTTGGGGGATTAGTCGGCTGCACTTCCAAGTGGGTTTTCGAGCAAGCTGTTGCCCGCAACTGATAAGTTGAGATTTAAACTCTTGTCAAACGGTAGATTAACCGCATCGGCGTTGTTTTATGCTGCGGATTTGATTTCTTTCGTTTCAGCCATCCTCCCAAGCCCAGGGCTATAGCTGAACCAAAGATTGTGGTCGGTTCAGGCACAGGCTCGGCAACGTCGGCGGTTTCAATTACTAGACTGGAACGACCAAGAGCATCAGTACCTCCCAGAGCGACCCCACCAACGTTCAAGAGACTGATGGCAAACCCAGCAAAAGTATCGCCATTGCTAACTCGCTGATTTACAAACGGAGTTACGTCAAAGTTAAGAGTATCACCCGGAGATGAGGATGATATATCTACAGAAGTTAACAATACTTCATCCCCCAAAAGATCTGATGCTTCGGCTGTTCCGTTTCCTAAATAGCCAAAGATGCCCAGAGTACCAGGACGGCCTCCTTGGAAACTGGATATCTTATCCTGAAAGATAGCACTACGAATAATTGTGTTAGGAGCAAGAAAAAAGTTGCTAATATTAAATTCAGCTAACCTGGTTGTTATACTACCCGGCCCGTATGACACGTACTCATCCCCAGGGATAAGCCTAACGTCCTCATACACACCCATCTGATACATACTTGCGGTCGCTCCAAATTGGATAGTAGGTGTCAAGGTAAATGTAGCTGCTTTAACTTCTTCGCTTGTTCCCAGAACAAAACCTAGAGCGGTGCAAACAGAGGCAACGGCAACTTTGCGGTATAGATTCTTCATACAAACTACATTTCCTTTTGTACTAAACAACTTGACTAAAAAGCCCATTTAGTAATCAAATTACCTAAATACTAGCTAGCTTACTGAAAAAACCATAATTCTTTATTTAACTTATTCAATCTTAACTAGAAAGTTAGCTGAATCAATGCTCTAAAGAGCAAGTAACGATCGCCATTATCAAAACAGAACCGCTGCGACCATCGCCTCAAACCGAATCATCCATCCATCCATCCACACTCCGAACAATCCCGATGAACAGGTGGCGTTTCCTATTTGGGATAAGTCATTTCGCAGCGGGGACATTGACCAGTAAACAGTGGGTGGGTATCCAAAAGTTCTAACTGTTGTTCCAAAGTCCACCCCTATCTCGGTTGCAGGATGAGTTCGCCGTTGTAGTAGCTTGCACCTTCGGGTTCCCATAGTTCCTCCGGCGGGGCGTTGGGGTTGACGGGGTGACAAGCAGGTTGAAAGCAAAGCTGCGTCAAGGTTTTGAGTTGAGTGACCAAGCGAAAATATCTTCGCGGGCGTGAGTGAATAAAAGAGAATGGCGAGATCATTTGAATCAGGTTCAAGGATCTCTCGGAGGATCTTATGAGTAAGATAAGCCTGTCAATAATCCGCTATCTTTTTTGAGGTTCAGGGGCTTCAATGCTTTTACCATCAAGATTCCAGAGGCGTTGTCACCCCCTCAATGATTTTTCCCCGATCCCCATCGGACCCTCTCCCACTCTCGCCTATGGGTAGCAGCTTATTATATCAAGTCTGATAGTGAATACCCTCTAAGTTGGGTTGAGGAATGAAACCGAACACTATCGATTTTAGATTTTAAATTTGTCCTCGCATCTAAAATCTAAAATCTAAAATCTAAAATCGCCTCACTTGCCCGAAATCATTTTTCCCAGGGTTTCCGGCAAGTGAATTATATGTTGGAAAAGCTGATTTGGGCCGATGCCAAACAATAACTGCATCGTCAGCACAATTGCTGCTAAACCAATCGCTGTCCCGATGCTGGCTTTCAATACTTTAAAAGCCCAATTAAAGACTAGCCAAGATACAAGTAACGAAGCAATTAAGATAATTATTTCTATTGGCATATAACATTTTTAACTTGATTTTAACTCTACATAACTTACGCATCAATACCAAAGAAACCGGGTTTTTTATCTGTGTTAAAGGCTTAAATGCAGTATTTCTGTAAAAACCCGGTTTCTGCGTCCCAGATTACTCTACTTATTACTTTAAGCAATACTGCCGCGCTTCCGTGTTTCCTTATAAGAAATTCCGACATTTTTTAAGCCGGCTTTAATCATTTGCTGCTCTAACAAAGCGAAAAAGCGAGTTCGATCGCCCCCCGTGACTACCGCTTGATTGTGAGCTTCTGCTAGCGTCACCGGATACCCACCGCCTTTGTGTACTTGAGCCAGCATCATTCCTAATGCTAAATCTAGCTGTGCTTTATCTTGTGCTACCCATTCCGGTACTTCTATTCTAGCAATTTCTGTGCCAACGTGAACGTAACAGAAATAGACGGAATTAAGACCATACAAATCTAAAATTCGAGCTTGGGATTTCCACAAAGGGCTTCTTTGTCCCGGTGACAGGATTGTTGCCCACAATATGGCATCCCGCAAGGGTTCAAATTCTTGACAAGGTGCTTTTTCGGCGAAAGAAATTGTGGCGGCAAATCCGACGTTCGGGCAATTTGTCATGCAGTCTGGGACTTCGTGGGTGCAAGCTTCAAACCGTAAAAAAGATAAGCTTTCGGTGCTGCGAGAAGCACTTAAGTATCCTAACAGCGGAATTCCTGCTAAACGCAACTTGTCCCAAGATTCTAAAATTGGCAGCAAAATTTGATCGCGCGCTTCGCTGGGTAACTGTTCCAAAAACCAATAAATCAGGGAACCGTCTACCATTGCTAAAGCTGGCGCGGGCAATTTATTGTCGTTAACTTGGGCCCAATTGCAGCCCATTTCTGCTAAGGCAATTGCTTCGGAAACTGCCCGCCGGTATCCCATCCATTCTTCGGTTCTAATTCCCCACTGTCGCGAACCGTACAAGTCTTCGGGTTTGTAGAAAACTTCGGGTACGCTGTCTAAAACTGGGTGGCGGCTTTGCCCGTAGTGCAGCATGACTGTGCCGACGTTTAGCAGGTAGCAGTAGGCTATTTCGTGATGGTTGGGGGAAATTTGCGATCCGTCTGTGGCAAAGACTGTGTGGGCGGCGGGGGGTGCGGTGATGTAGGTGCGATCGTCTAAGGGCTCGATCGGCGTGGCAGCATTGAATAAAGTGCGATCGCGCCAACTCTCTTGCAATTCCACCAATTTTTCCTGTTCCGCAGCAGCCTTTACCAGCAAATTCTGAGCCACTTCCAAACGTTGGCGAGCGGCAGCCGCTTCCACATTCAAATGTTGGCTCATTCCCTGCATTGCCTTGGCTGCTTTAGTTAAATCGAGCATGGGTTTTAAGTCTCAATATCAGAAAGCTTTCAAGCTGAGAAATTATCAAAACACTTTTCAATTTTTTGGTGCCGAAGCTTGGTTTTTTGTCATACACGCGGTTTGATCAACTAAAATACTTCGTAGCAGCCCGCAGAAATAGTAAAAAAACCCGGTTTTTGAGGTCAAGAGTACCTGCAATAGTCTAAAAAAAAACACATTTTTTTTTGTCGAGATCCTTGCTTTTTTGAGGAATTTCTGTTATATTTATCTTATAATGGGATGGTGGCAAAAATAATATTTTTGCCACCATCCCATTATATTAAAATACCATGTCTACGCCGCAAAAGTCAACAAAAAAGATGTAAATTTTTGTTGTTTTTTTTGACTCTGAAAAGCGAAAAAAAAATCCACCTGTCCACAAATCTAACATCAACAGTCGCTCGGCAGCCAATCGGCAAAATCTCCGGCAAACTGGGACAGAGAAAGCAATTGAACGGGTGGATTTTGAGCCACAGATTCCCGTTCTGGCAAAGTATTGTAACCCCAATCAGCCAAAAATAACCTCACCTGAGATAAATCCGGCTGCTGCTTCACCGACAGCAAGGTTTTTAACCGGTCTTCCACAAACCAAATAGTCGAATCTTTGCCAGACGCAGCCATAAATTCCCGCAAAATTTGGTGTTTCGGCTTGTTGTATTCCTTACCAAAAATTAACTCCTGCGGCATTTGTACGCCTGCTAGCTGCAAAAGTTCCCGCACAAAACGGCCTTCCTTTGTAGTGACGATCGCCACTTTCACCGAACTCTCCTGCAACGAGTGCAAGCGATCGGCAACCCCTGGATAAAAGCGGTGCAAAGACAGCCACCCAGATAAATCCTCAGCAATCCAATTATCGCGCAATCCGTCTAACATAGCGCCGACAGACTGCGCTTTTAAATTATTTTCGGTCAACAAATAGGGTACTATATTGGGCCACTCTAGCAAAATTTGCTCTGGGGAAATTCCTGTCAGCAGTGCGCGGATCAGCAGCGGCATTTCCCAACCAGTTTCGATGGCGGGCCGCACTCGGTAAAAACTCAAAGCTAAATCTGGATCGGGCACTGTTTCGACGGGTTTCCAGATTTGACAGTAGGTACGCCAAGCGGTTTGGAAATATTCGATTAGTCCGTCACAAATCACACCGTCAAAATCAAGAGCTAGAATTGTCGGAAAGTTATTAGCCATCAATCGATTTTAGATTTTAGATTTTAGATTTTGGATTGAAGAATTGGAGAATTTGAGAATTGAACAAAACGATATCATATCATTTCCGGTTACAGCGGAATGATGTTGACAGTGAACAGTGAACAGTCAACAGTCAACAGTCAACAGTGAACAGTGAACAGTCAACAGTCAACAGTCAACAGTCAACAGTCAACAGTGAACAGTCAACAGTGAACAGTCAACAGTCAACAGTGAACAGTCAACAGTGAACTCGAATTTACTATTCCGATGCTAACGGATTTGATATCACTGATGACTCCTGGGACTGGTTATCGGATACTATTTTTTGGTTGTGCCAGGATAAAGACGGGGGCTTGTACCCTGGCTGCTTTCTGTCACTCGATTGAAGAATTGAAGAATTGACTATGCAAACACTCAGCAATGATTGGTGAACAGTCGTTATTAAAAAGACTGAACTAGCGGTTGAGTAGCAATCGATTCTAGTCCTTGGGACTGCAACAAATGCGTCCACTCGGCCCTGGGTTCCGAATCATCGGGTGCGAGGCGCCGCATTTCGGCTAGAGTAGCAAGAGTGTCGTACCAAATCCCATTTTTAGCATAAGCAATCACCTTAGCCATAGGGTCGGGATTTGCCAAATCCTTCTTGAGAGTTTCCTGCGGTTCAATTCGCTGCACGATTCCTTTAACAAAATAATTCCCCGACGGATCGTCATTGCAAGCCACCGAAAACGACCACTGATATCGCTGGCCAATCTCAAGAGATTTTTGGCGATCGCCGATAGCAGGAATACCGACCTCAACTATCCCGGGTTTGTCAACTTTGAAAGTAGTTTTGTAAACCTCGGTTCCTTTTCCATCGTCAGCTTGCAAAGTAAACTCGACTTGAGTCGAAGAGTGAGAAACGTAGGCAAAGAATGTTGGCGACTCTGCTAGCGTTAAACCATCATTGCTTTTAGGTATTAAAGGAATAATAGATAAATCCTTGGGACAAGCATCGCCTCGATGCGTCCCCCCTTGCCGATTGTCGGGGGCTGTGACATCTGGGGGTTTGAAATTAACATTCTGACTCAGCAGAATGGGTGCAGGCACAGCCTGCATCGGTGTAAGCAAACTGGGGAGAGTAACGGCGATCGCCAATACAGTCATCACCAGTGAAGTAAAATGTATAAAACGTTTCATTTTTCCACCCACTTGTAAAAATATTTATAGAGCGCATTTCTAATGTTAACCCGGAGTTTTAGCTCCGGGCGCGATCGAGTAAATGGGTCAATCGATTTTCGATTTTCGATTTTAGATTTTAGAGGCGACCCCCCGGATAAATGCGGGGGCAATAAGTGATTTTAGATTTTCGATTTTGGATTCATTCCACGGATAAATCACGTGGCGGGTACCACATGAAGAAATTCGTGGTCAATTTTCACATCGCCATCGGCAGACCGACCAAACTTCAAGAAATAGCGAGATTTAAAGAGGCCCAACCAGCGGTTGAGTTGCAACAGATTCCAGTCCTTGGGACTCCAACAATTGCGTCCACTTGGCTGTCAGCTTCACATCCCCCGGTGTCTGGCGCCGCATTTGGGCTAAAGTAGCGAGAGTTTCGTACCAAATCCCATTTTGAGCATAAACGTTAAGCCTAGTCATGGGGTCGGGATTTGCCAAATCGCTCTTGAGTGTTGCCTGCGGTTCAATTCGCTGCACGAAGCCTTTAACAACTAAATCTGCCGATCGATCTTGGGGGTCGCAAACCATCGAAAATGACCATACGTATCGCTTGCCCACTTCAAGGGATTTGTTGTTGTCCACTGTAGCAGGAATACTAACTCCTACAATCCCGGATTTGTCAAGTTTAAAGGTTTTTTCGTAGACTACTTTGTCTTCCTTTTCGTTGAGCAAAGTAAACTCTATTTCGGGCGCTGTGTTAGGAATATAGACAAAAATTGTGGGAGAATCTGTTAGGGTTAAACCGATATTAGTTGGAGGCACTAAAGGAGTAATAGATAAACCCGCTGGACAAAGCTTGTTGCCGCGATGTGCCCCTCCTTGTCGGTTGGCGGGGGCTGTTACGTCTGGAGGCTGGAAATTAACATTTTGACTCAGCAGAAGCGGCTGGGATTGTGCGCGCATCGGTGCAAGTGAAGTGGGTACGGTAGCTGCGATCGCAGATACGGCGACCGCAAGTGTAGCCCGATGTAGAAAACGTTTCATTTTGTTGTACCTTTCAGTATAATTGCAAACACAGGCATTCGCTGATGGCGACAAATATTTTTGAGATGCTAGTCGAGGGCGCAGATACACAATTTAAACCTTTACATATCATCAATAACATTTATTAATTCTATCGGCAAGTGGATTGTCCGTCCGAAAAATCAGGTTGCCTAGGTCGCAAGTATCATTGGATACAGTTGCTCGCCACGTACTGTAAATTTTTGTAACAAAGCGGTCGGAGTTTCCGAGTGTTCTAAGATGGAGGAAGTCTCCAGCAGGGGGAAATGTGAAACAACTGCTGTTCCAGAAACGAGTCAAACTTTTATGCTGGGATAATGAGTAAAATATCTAACAAAATTCGATCGGCAGCGACTCAATTGAGTCAAAGGTATAAACTATCACTAGCATTGGCTAAGTCTGTATTAATTGCCAGCGCGGCAGTAACATTATCCTTGATGGGGGCCAGACAGCTAGGAATAGTCGAACCAGTAGAATTAAGCGCTTACGACCAAATGGTGAGGTGGCGTCCCGATGAACAGCCAGACTCGCGTTTGCTAGTTGTGGGGATTACCGAAGCAGACATTCAGAAACTGAATCAGTGGCCAATATCCGATCGCACAATAGCTGAAATCTTACAAAAACTCGACAAAATGCAGCCTGCAGTCATCGGTTTAGATGTACTGCGAGACGTACCTTTAGGAGACGGGCGCGAGGAATTAACTAAACTTTTACAAAAAAGCGATCGAATTATCGGGGTATGTTTAGTCACCGACGGAAGCCCGGACAATCCCGGTTCTCCGCCTGCGCCGGGGCTGCCACAAAACCGCGTGGGATTTGCAGATTTCGGAGTCGATCCGGGTGGCATACTCCGCAGGGCTTTATTATTTATGAAACCGCCGACAATTGAGGGCAACTCCTCGGCCCAAAAACATCTTTGCAATGACAATTCTCAAGTTTTAGCTTCCTTCAACCTCCAGCTAGCCCTCCGCTACCTGCAAGGGCAAAAAATCTCTCCCAAACTGGCACCCGATCAATCTTTATGGCTGGGAAAAACCCAATTAAAACAACTAGCAAGCAATGACGGAGGATACAAAAATGCCGATGTCAGGGGATATCAAATATTAATTAACTATCGTTCCAGGCGGCAAGTCGCAAACCAAGTCAGAATTACGGATGTTTTAGAAGGGAAAGTTGACCCAAATTTAGTTAAAGATAAAATAGTTCTCATCGGTTACACCACAGAAACCGTTAAAGATTTGTTTTATACTCCTTACAGTGGGCGACAGCAAAGCAACCAATTCATGCCTGGTATCGTGGCACACGCACAAGTGGTCAGCCAAATTTTGAGTACAGTTTTAGACAACAGACCGATGTTTTGGTTTTGGCCGGAATGGGCAGAAATATTGTGGATTTCGGGATGGTCAATTGTGGGAGGAACCTTGGCATCGCGGATGGCTCACCCAGCGAAGTTGACAGTGACATTCGGAACACTGCTGTCGGGGTGCTGCGCGATCGGCTTTGGGATTTTTCTGTTGGGAGGGTGGGTGCCTGTGGCAGCGCCAGCCTTAGCATTAATCGTAACTGGCGGTAGCATAGTATCAGCAGACAGATTTAATAAAGCCGGATACGGGAAAGCAATTAGCGATCGAGTAAAACAAGTCTTCAAAATCGAAATAGACCAAGCCAAAAAAGAACAGCAAGTCGCAGAAATCACAGAATCTGATTTCTTTAAAGAATTGCAGCAAAAGAAAGATAAACTGAGGATTAGCAAACAAGAAACCTCTGAAAAAACACCTTCCGAACCCCAAGAAATAATTGCCATTACCCCAGAGCTTCCCAATGTCGAAAGTCAGACAGACGAATATCTAGCTCAGTTGCAGGAAAAATCCCAACACCAGAAGCAGCGCGCCGCCGTGACTGAATCGGAAAGCGCCTCTCCAACGGGTGTCCCGATAGGTAGCGGTGGTGGTGCTAGTTCCGCCGAAACTAAACCTGATGACGAGTTCAGCGATTTGCAAACCAAAGCCAAACAGATGCGGCAGCGCAGGGGCGCCCAAAAGATGATAAAAGAGGAAAAAATTGATACTTTCACAGATAAGGAGGATTTGGGGGGGAAGGAAGAATGACCGACAACTCTACTGCATCATCGAGAATTGCATCATAATGGGTTCTCGCAGTTTCTTACCCTAATACGCAGATCATGTCCAAAATCATCTCTGTCCACTCTTACCGGGGCGGAACTGGCAAATCGAACACGACAGCAAACCTGGCATCTATTATCGCTCGCAGCGGAAATCGGGTCGCCATTGTGGACACAGACATTCAATCACCGGGGATTCACGTGCTGTTCGGTTTCAGCGAGAGCAACATGGATCGCTGCCTGAACGATTACCTGTGGGGCCGCTGTCCGATCGCGGATACGGCCTACAATGTGAGTTCGCTGCTGCCAAAATTAGCCAGTAACGGCAACCTCTACCTGATTCCTTCGAGCATTAAAGCAGGGGAGATAGCGCGAGTTTTGCGGGAAGGCTACGACGTGGGACTGCTTACCGACGGCTTTCAAGAACTGATCGAGGTTTTGAACTTAGACTACCTATTTATAGACACGCACCCGGGGCTCAACGAAGAAACCCTCCTCAGCATCACCATTTCCGACATCCTGCTGCTGATTCTGCGTCCGGATCAGCAAGATTTTCAGGGAACGGCTGTCACGGTAGATGTGGCCCGCAAATTAGAAGTTCCCAAGATTTTGATGACGATCAATAAAGCCCCTGAATCCCTAGATTTCGAGGATTTGAAGCAACAAGTAGAGAGTATTTACAACATTCCAGTGGCAGGGGTACTGCCCCACAGCGACCAGATGATGCTGCTCGCCAGCAAGGGAGTGTTTGCGCTGCACTTCCCTAACGACCCTCTAACTAAGGTTGTGGAAGGGATTGCCAAACAGATTGTGGGATAATTGCTGCAGCGAATGCCGATCGCCCGCCCAGGAGTTTCGCTTTCGCTCTCCATTCCTGCGGAGCCATGTCCTCCTGCGTATCCCGAATATTTGGTTAAAGAGTCAGGAGAATGGCGACAAAATGAGATACAAATAGATTATGAGAATTTGTTAAAAAACTTTAGGAGGAGAACTCATGGAATTTGACTTCCGCATACTAATAGTATTGATGCCCGTATTGTTGGCGGGCGGCTGGGCTGCTTACAACGTCGGTGCTATAGCTCTCAAACAAGTACAGAAAATGTTGAACAAGCAAGCATGAACTAAGCATTATCACCAGTAATTTCGCAGCCGGCTGTTTTTTGAGATACAAAACAGCCGGCTGATTTGTGCATGGGATCTGCTTAAGTGATGGCTGATTCTTGGTGGGCAATTTACGACTGCAGAGAGAGGGGGCAAAAACCAAAGAAAAGTTACGTTTAAAGATTAGGCAGAAACCGGGTACGCTCAAGCAAAATACTTGGTTGCAGCAAACGAGCCTGGGTAAAAAAACCTAGTTGCAAAAGCAGGGCGATCGTGTAATTTCTGATTTTGATGTTTTGAACTTTACTCAGGATTTATGAGTAGAGTGCCCTAAAAATATTTGGTAAGCACGTTATCGCAGAAAATATGAGACAATCACAAAAGTATTTGCCCTAAGAATCGCCCTAAAAACTACGAAGTTTAACTTGTAGGGAATATCGGTCAAATTGTCAATGTTAAATTCCTATATCTTGAGATAGATTATGCTTTTTCCCCGATCGAGCGGCATGCTAGTCCACCCCACGTCCTTTCCCAGTCGATTTGGCATTGGAGACATGGGAATAGAAGCATATCGCTTTATTGACTTTTTAGTAGAGAGCGACCAGCAATACTGGCAGGTATTGCCGCTGGGGCCGACAGGATACGGCAATTCTCCTTATTCCTGCTATTCAGCAATGGCGGGAAATCCGCTGCTGATCAACCCAGAAATGCTGCGTGACGCTCAATGGCTCGCCGATGAAGACTTCGCTAATTTACCAGAATTTCCGCTCGATTATGTAGACTTCGAGCGGGCGATCGCCCTGAAAGTGCCTTTGCTAAAAAAAGCTTGCGAAAACTTCAAAGCCAAAGCATCCCCGATCCAGCAAAAAGAATTCTCAGGTTTTTGCGAAAGCAAAGAGAATTGGCTGGAAGATTACGCCTTATTTATGGCACTAAAAGATCACTTTGGCGGTGTTAGCTGGAACAATTGGGAACCAGAAATTGCCCGTAGAGAGCCAGAGTCGCTAGAGAAATGGCGCCAGCAGCTAAATGCTGAGATTTATTACTACAAATACGTCCAGTTTGAGTTTTTTCGCCAGTGGACGGAGTTGAAACGCTATGCTAACCTGCGGGACATTAAAATTATTGGCGATATACCGATTTATGTAGCTCACGACAGCGCGGATGTATGGTCTCATCCAGAAATATTTTGCTTGGATGAAGCCACCGGAGAACCAGCTTTAATGGCGGGAGTCCCGCCTGATTACTTCAGCAATACAGGTCAATTGTGGGGCAACCCGGTATACAATTGGGAGAATTTGCAAGCAAATAATTTTGAGTGGTGGGTGCAGCGTTTTGAAGCGATTTTCGCTTATGTAGACGTAACTCGGATCGACCACTTTCGAGGATTTGACGCTTACTGGGCGGTGAAGCGCGGACAAGAAACTGCGATCGAGGGAGAGTGGATTAAAGCGCCGGGAACAGCTTTGTTGGATCTAATTAACGAGAAGTTTGGCAACTTGCCGATTATCGCTGAGGATTTAGGGGTAATTACTCCAGAAGTGGAAGCTTTGCGCGATCGATACGAGTTTCCAGGAATGAAGATTTTGCAGTTTGCTTTTGCCGGTGGTCCGGGCGATCCTTTTTTGCCTTTTAACTACGATCGCAACTGCGTAGTTTACACCGGCACCCACGACAACGACACGACTGTCGGCTGGTTCAATCAACTGCAAAACTACGAAAGAGATGAGGTTTTGCGTTATTTGGGCTGCATCGATCCCCAAGGAATTCACTGGTCTTTAATCCGCATGGGCTGGATTTCTATTGCTAATATGGCAATTGTGCCGTTTCAAGATTTGTTGGGTTTAGATACTGACGCGCGGATGAATTTTCCGGGGAAACCAGAGGGAAATTGGGGATGGCGGTATCGACCCGAAGCTTTGAATTGGGAAGTGCGCGATCGGCTCAAAACCATGACTTACATCTCCGGCCGCGCTCCTAATAAACATTGATTATCGCGAAGGGGTAATTGGTAATTGTTAATGGGTAATATCCAATCTGTTAGCATCGGAATTATTCCTATCTCTATACTCTTGATCTGCGTGAATCAGCGTCAATCCCTTGTCATCTGCGGTTCAGAAATTCTCTTTTTTTGACCGCAGATACAGGCAGATAAACACAGATTAACGCAGATGAATGATATCAATTACGCTTGCACCATCCGTGATTGTTAACCGAAAGCATCCAGGCTACAAGCCCCCGGATTCATCCGTCCAGAAATAAAAAACCTGTATCCCATGAAACTTGCCGAACGTATTTATCTCGCGCAAGTCAATGCTTCAATTCTAAAATCTAAAATCTAAAATCTAAAATCGATTGACTGTTGACTGGATTTGACTATTCCGATGCTACCGGGTTTGATAGAATGGGTAATTGGTAATTGGTAAGGAGTGCATCAAGACGGACATTATAATTAAACTCTGTGGACTGCCCGCTATTACCTATTACCTATTACCCATTAACAATTACCAATTAACACTCAACCTTCATTCTTGGGCGGTGCTGAAGGCTTGAGTTCGCTTGCTTTAAAAACAACTTCTTTGGCGACTCCAGGATCTCCGAGTGGTTCGGCTTGTCCGTTATTAACAGCAACCATTACCCCGCCGGCGTTACCTGCTACGACGACCAATTGCTTTTGAGCCCCCCAGGTGCGAACAGTCCCGGTCGGCAAAGTTCCCTCAAACTCTGTTTTACCATCGACTTCAACTTGCATCCACGATTCTGCTTTAAAAGTGACGTTAACCATCACTGGTTTATTGGCAGATTTATTTGAATTTTGACCGGTTCTTACTGCTTCGACAGCCTCGTAACTATCCGGTTTCTGATTTTGTGAGGCTCTTGATGCCTCAGCAGCGGCGCGAGCTTGTTCTTGCTGACCAAGCGCTAGTTCTTCGGCTCCCGCACCGTTTTTTGCGGTAATAGAACCGCTCATCAACTGAGATAAGACATTGACCGAACAGATAATTAGAAATGTGTAAAAGAGGTAGAGGTGCATCGGCCGCAACTGAGGCCCATCTTGCCAGGATAGCTTGGTTCTCGATCGGGGTGGCGGTTCGATCGGGAAAAAGTCGGCAAACTGAGTTCCGTCCAAACCCATTGCTTCAGCGTAGCGCTTGATCAAACCCTGAGTGTAGACGGGCTCGGGAAGTTGGTCGAGTTGACCGTCCTCGATTGCTTGTAGCAGATTCCGCCGAATCATTGTTACCACGGCTACTTTGTCCAAACAAATCGACTGCTGTTCGCGGTACTGACGGAGTTGAGTTCCAATTTCCGCTAGCTTCTTCTGAGCTGTTTCTGGCTCTTGGGAGTGCAGTTTCTGCTTAGTTGTTTTGAAGAATAAAAACAATAAATTCTTTGTCATATGCTGTGCTCCTGGGAATTTACTGGCACGCTTATTGATGTTAGGTTGACTAGATTCCATAAATAAATAATTTCCGCATCTTCTAGGGGTCGGCAGCAGCCTGGTGGCAATATTGGCGAACCAGGCCGCTGCAATTGAATCGGGCCAATGGCTGTGCGGTGCAGGCGCACCACGGGATATCCCAAGATCTCGGCTGTTCGCCGAATCTGTCGGTTTCTGCCTTCTGATAGAATGACTTCTAACAGAGTTTGGTCTTGCGCGCGATCGAGAACTTTAACTTTCGCGGGCAAAGTTTTTCTGCCGGACAAGATGATGCCCTGACGCCACGTTTGTAGTATGGGTTCCGGGGGATCGCCGCTCACCCAAACCTGATAAGTTTTGGCGATCGAGTGACGCGGATGGGTCAAACAAAATGTCAGCTTACCATCATTGGTGAGCAAGAGGGCGCCGGTGGAATCTGCATCTAAGCGTCCTACGGGGTGGATGCCTTGACCGGATCGCAGTTGTGGTGGCAGCAAGTCGAGAACTTTCGATCGGGCCCTTGGATCGCTGCAAGTAGAAACTACGCCGGCCGGTTTGTTGAGCAACAGATATACCTGTGCGGGTCGATCCGTTGGTTTCACTGGGACTCCATCGACTTGGATAAGATCGCGATCGGGATTCGCTTTTTCTCCTAAGCGAACAATATTGCCATTAACTCGGACTCGTCCAGCTACAATCATCTGTTCTGCAAGACGACGAGAGGCAATGCCCCACTGGGCGAGGATTTTTTGCAGCCTTTCATCAGACATGACGGGAGTGTGGAAATCCCCAACGAACCAGCGGTGGGGAGGAAACACGACACGGTTAATTGATTAACCGTACTAGCAATGCTCAATTCCTGGTTGGGAATAAATTATAATGCTGACCAATTATTAGAGGACGCCCAGCCTGGCACAGATTGTCCTTGTGCCCGGTGCAGATTGTCCTGATGGCATTACCCTGAATGCTGTGCAAAAACTACGACGAAAAGACTCGCGGCAGGCACAGGTTTGCACCGTTGGTTTGCGGCTGGTTTGAAAGGTGTGGGTCTGACCCGACCATAAACCAACACTACCATAAATCCCGTACTGCTGGTTAAATTTATACGCTCGATCGCGAATTTTTCATCGGGATCGCACAACTCGTGAACTACCCAAAGATCCCAAGGGGAGAAAGGTGAGAATTTTTCTGCTTCTGGCGTGGCTGATGCCAGATTTCTGCTTGATTTTGGAGTTGATCGGACTTGTGTTCATCAACCCGGTTTCTCAGGAGAATGAGAGGTTGACGGCGATATATCTGTGCAGAAACCGGGTTTTTGAGATTGGATGTGCAAGCTCTAGTTAAATTTCTGTGCTTGAATATTAAGGTTTATATTCTGAAATCGTTTATGACTGTCGATCGAAACTCTCTTCAATTTGACAATAGAGATGGGGCTGCTGGCTCTGGTGGGACTGTTAATCTCGACCTTGAGCCGGGGAGACCTTCGCCGAGTCAAGGCAGCCGGATCGCGAGCGCGGTGCTGTCTCCGGCGGTACAGTTGTGGCTGCGATCGCAAGTTCAGCAGGTGGACGAGTTGAAGGTGAAAATTGAGGGGAGCGATCGACAAATCTTCAGCGGTGCGATCCCCAAAGTCACGGCTGCCGCTCGGGGTGCTGTGTATAAAGGACTACACCTAACTGAAGTTGCCATAGAGGGCTGTGGCATTCGCATCAACCTCGGTCAAGCTCTCAAAGGCAAACCCCTGCGTCTGATGGAATCCGTTCCCGTGGCAGGCGTTTTGAGGGTCAGCCAAGCGGATTTGAATGCGTCGCTGAAAGCGCCTTTGCTGGCTGATGCTTTGAGCGAATTTTTGCTGCCTATGCTGCCACTAACAGATAGGGAAAAGTCGCTGAAGTTGCAAAATTCGCAGATTGTAATTGAGGCGGGTTTGTTGACGCTTTCGGCGGCAATTTTGCGCGCTGGGGGTACGCAAATTCCTTTTGTATTGCGGACTGGTTTGCGGATAGCCAGCGGTCGCGAATTGATGTTTGAATCACCCGAAATCGAAATGGATGGAGAATTAAAGAGCAGTGATTTCAATGGTTTTAAAATTGATTTTGGGCCGGAAGTTGAGATAGAAGAGTTGATTTTGAGTCCGGGGGAGATTGTTTGTCGGGGAGGAATTAGAGTTTTGCCTTAGTTAGTTAACAGTTGACAGTTGACAGTTGACAGTTGACAGTTGACAGTTGACAGTTGACAGTTGACAGTTGACAGTTGACAG
>NZ_JAUBOZ010000071.1:0-40324 GCF_036700475.1 Microcoleus sp. T2B6
TAGTCATTAGTCATTAGTCATTAGTCATTAGTCATTAGTCATTAGTCATTAGTCATTAGTCATTAGTCATTAGTTATTAATTGTTAGCTGATGTTATTTATCAGAGGTCTTGATTTCACAGTTATTAGTTGTTGGCTGCTGACTAATGAATGTTGACTAATGACTGCTGACTAATAACTGCTGACTAATGACTGCTGACTATCGCAGAAAACCGCTGACCAGCCACAGAATTAAAAACGTAAACAAAGCGATAAATTTCTCTGTTGTTATAAATGCCGGACTGACCAAAGAACCCAAAAATCCTCCCAGCAACAAGCCTATAACCAAGCCAGCCACAGTCAGCAGCACGGCGCGACCAAATTTTTGTTCCTTGCGATTAACAAAATAAAGACAACAGCCGACCCCAAGAGCCAGAGTCAACTGTAGTAAACCATCATTAGCCGCCGGATAAATACTCAGTCCGCCTAACCCCACATACACCCCAGCCGGCCACAAAATGTCCGATCGACTAGGAGTATCGATTAACCGCTGCAACCAAGCTGGGCTGCCACTAGGAGGAGACGGAGTAAAGGTTGGGGGTGGGGGAGTCAGCCGTTCGGGAAAGCGGATGCGTTCGGGTACTTTAATTTTGCCTTCCTGTCGCTGCCGCAGGCGATCCATGAGGATCGCATCGTAAGCTGCTTCGATCAATTCCAAACGTTTCTTGTCACCGCTGTACTGCTCGCCTAGGCGCGTGCGGGCCTCTTGCACTTCATCAAAGGAAGCATCTTCATCGACTTCAAGAAGTTGATAGGGAGTTGGCTCACTCATTGTAATAACCCGCTGAAGACTCTCGTTATAGAGTAATCTTAACAAGAGAGGAAAGCGGGGCGGGAGCTCTGCCGCTTTCCCAAAAGTTTTGCTGCTAGTTTTTAGTGCTTTAAAACAGGAACCAGCAAACCTTACGAAGGTTGAAACTAGAAGGCATTTGGCATTCGTAAATAAAAAATAATGAATCCAAAGATTGTTATTTTTATCTTGGCCGTCTAAAATTTTACCTTCTGCCAAATGCCCTCAGAAGGGACTTGTCCCGCAGGCGCTCACAATTCCAGACCACTGGACTTTTTTAAGTCGATCGCGGCGGTAGGAAAAAAAGCGAGCCGAGTCAGAATAAGTACAGAAAGGAGCGATCGCCACTTGAGAAAGATCGATTCCCAACTGCTGCAATTGCAGAGCATTGCAGAGGCGAACATCCAAGCGTACTTTTCCCGGTTCCGGAGCGGCTAAGACAGGCGTTTCGGGGAGTTGATGCAAAAACTCGCAGATGCCGTCTGCTGTCGCACTAAGGGCACTCACAGGAGCAATGGTGGCTCCCAGTTCCGCTGCCACTTCCACAGATACCTGGTAAACCTCTCCAGCGATCGCCGGCCCCATAGCAATCTTCAGATTTTCTAGTTGACTGCCTTGTGCCACAAGTTGAGCGATCGCCTCTGGTAATATCTTAGCAGCAGTCCCGCGCCAACCCGCGTGAACTGCCGCAACCAGTCCCGTGCGATCGTCAGCAATCAGCACCGGCACACAGTCAGCGGAGCAAACCCACAGCGCCTCCAATTCTCGATATGCCACCAAGCCATCAGCCTCAACATAGCTTGGGGCAGCGGTTTCCGGGCCCGGAGCCACAACCGGGGACAACTCAGTGGTTTTGAGTACCGCATTGCCGTGTACCTGTTGGAGTCGGTAAACCTTAGCTCCCGGTTCGAGAACTTCCGTCAGCTCGATCGGCCCCTGGGGCGAGAAATCGCGAGTAAAAAAGCCGTGAGACCAGCGAGAAAGCAAGCTGCAAGTCAGATAGGGCAAGCCTTGCCAGCTCTGCCAGTCCCAACTGATACCGTCAGGTTGTCCGGCGCATTCAGAATCCGGAAAATTTGTCAAGCGATCGCCAGCTACAGTCATGAAACCTATCCTTACCCAAGCGCATCATTTAGCTTGTATTCTAAACAATCAAAAATTTTGTCCGCGAAGTTTAAAGTTTTGTCCGCGAAGTTTAAAGGCAGGGCCAGGTTTCAGGAAAAAATCGCGATGAGTAGGCGGTTTTAGAACAACTCACGCCCAGAGCACCATTCTCTCTCGCGCAGGCTTTCGGGCCCGTTCCGCGAAGAGTAGATTTTATTGTGGGGAGTAGGGGTTGGGCAGGAGAGCTCGCCCTGAAAAGATTATTGAGAATGGTGCAATATTTCAGGACGACCGACTGCGCCGAAATTTTGCAGAACCCCAAAAATATAGGCAACTAATTAACATAGACGAACGCCAAAGCGCTATCTATCATCAGTGTGGCAGTCACAGACTTCTAGGCAAGTGCCATCGGAATCAAAAAAACCGGCTATCGATCGCGAGTGAATGCGTAAGGCATTTGAGCTTGTTCTATGTGCAAAAAAAATTGCCTCAAGCCCGGTAAAATCAGTTAGGCCTGTATATAAAGACAAGGATGGCCATACATTCGATCCTGACCAAAAAAAGGGGATACAAGCCTCCCCCTTCTAGGGGGAATTTCGGTTCGGAATCTCTCAAGCAAGGTGTTTGAATAAACAGCACCGCATTTATTCATGTTGGCTCTACAATGGTTGTATGTTAAATCTCACCTACGAGTACAAGCTCATTCCTACCGACGCGCAACGCCAGACTTTCGACCTGTGGCTCAATATTTGCCGCAAGGTCTACAACTTTGGATTGCGAGAACGAAAAGATTGGGTTAATTCTCGTAAGTGTGAGATCAACTCGTGCAGCATTAAGCAGGAATACATGATCCCTGCTGATGCACCGCGTCCAACATTTGCCCGCCAATGCAAATCATTGGCCCAAGCAAAGAAGTTAATTCCTGAGTTGAAACTGCCTCACACCCATGTATTGCAGCAGGCATTGCGCCAACTAGAGGCAGCGTTTGTGGCGATGTGGGAACGAGGACACGGTTTTCCTAGATTCAAAAAACGGATGCGCTCATTTGTGTTCCCTCAATTGAATCTAGAATCCGTTATACGGTTTGATAATGCCGATTGGGTCAACCTACCCAAGATTGGGTTAGTTAAAATGCACCTGTCGCGTCCAATCCCTCAAGGGTTTGATGTCAAGCAAATTCGCGTTGTTAAGAGGGCTTCAGGTTACGTAGCCATGCTCAGTTTGCAATGTGATGTCGCAGTGCCTCAAGCCCCACCTTCAGGGCATGGATTAGGGATTGATTTAGGGCTAAAACATTTTTTGGCAACTTCTGATGGTGAATTGATTGATAGACCTCGATTTTTTGTGGATGGACAACGCAAGCTGAAATTGCTGCAACGTCAACTCAAGCGCAAGAAAAAAGGCTCTAGAAAGTTTCGTCAAATTGATCACCAAATAGCGAAGCACCACGAATACATCTCGAACAGTCGAAAAGACTTTCATTTCAAGACCGCACATCATTTATGTAACTGGGCCCAAACAATATTTGCTGAGGACTTGAACCTCAAAGCAATGTCAGCCGGAATGATGAGCAAGCACACGCTTGATGCAGGGTTTGGTCAGTTCCTGAATATCTTGGGTCATGTTTGCTTTAAGCGAGGTGCATACTTTGCAAAAGTAGACCCGAACCGAACCAGTCAAACTTGTCCCTTATGTCAAACCCATACAGGCAAAAAAGAACTATCCGAACGGGTGCATAGATGTCAAACGTGCGGCTATGAAACGAATCGAGATGTTGCAGCCGCGCAGGTGGTGTTGCAGCGTGGATATACAGCGGTTGGGCAAATCGCAGTGAATTTTGGGGAGGGCTAGCTACATGAGTAGTCCCAATGAACCAAGAATCCTCGTGCCTTCGGGCCGAGGAGTTGTCAATTCGAGATCCTTGTGCCCCCTGTTGAGTTGGGAAAAAAAATCGTGAAACCAGTTCCAGACAAGCAAATAACAGCCCATTTGAACACCAAACAGCAAAAAAAGAACCCTACAGGCGCCCGGAGTCGATCGCGCCTTTTGTCCGATCGCTCACTGCTGGTGGGACTGGGTTGTCTTGCCAGTCTGGGACTGCTCAGCAAAGGCTTAGTTTGGGCCCAAGCCGAAATTCCGCCAGCAGAACAAGCCGTCCCTGGCGCAGCAGACCTCCAGCCATTATTTGAAGCTCCTCTCCCGCCCCCGGAACCCGAATTCAGCGAAGGGTCGCCTGAACCCTACCCTGAACCGCAGGCAGAAGTTCCGCCGTCCGAGCCTTTCGATGCCCAACCGCCGTCCGAGCCGGAGTACGCCACCGAACCACCTCCCAGCCAATATTATCTGCCCGAGCCCGCGCTGATTCCCCTGCCAGAAGCGACGGCCCAGGAGCCGCCTTTTGAAGCGCCAGTTAACCCAGCCCACGCTGAAATCGACCAAACAGACTACAGCGTTGGCGCTACCAGCGAGTACCAAGCGCCAACAACCATAGAGTTTGCAGAACGATCGACCGGCTGCGAAGGAGGTGGCGGTTTGTGCGCGCCTCCTGCTGTTTCCGAGCCAGTGACTGCAGATGCAGGAGAACCCAACTACAGCCCGGAAACTCCGATCGCAGACGACGGTTATATTGCAGCCCCTCCTCCTCGAAATCTGCCAGAAAGCCTTCCGGGCGAGGTTCGGGAAACTGTTGCCGGAAATAGTAGCGGGAATCCTGTCAGTAAACTCGGTCAAGCCGTTCAACAAATAGGCAGCCAGGTTTGGGGCAGTTCCAACCCGCCGGAATCTGCTTACGCACCCCCACGCTACTCGGCAGACACCGGCTACTCGGCTAACATCGGCTACTCCGCAGACGCTGGATACTCGGCAGACGCGGGGTATTATGCCGGATCTGCATCTTACGGCGGCGGCGCTCCAGCGCCCAGCATGGGACTCGGCCCGGTTCAAGTCGGTGCGGTTAGTGTCAGCAGCGGCAGCAATACCGGTTTTGCTTACTACAATCTCACGCCGCGTCCCGCAGGTATGCCCGGAAATGGCAACACCAGCTTGCTGTTTCCGCTATCTATTGCTTCGGCCATTACTTCGCCGTTTGGGTGGCGGACTCATCCGGTTATGGGCTACGGCAGGTTTCACACCGGAACTGACTTGGGGGCCCCGATGGGAACGCCCGTACTGGCCGCCTATGCCGGTCAAGTGGCGATCGCAGATTGGTTGGGTGGCTACGGTTTGACTGTGGTTCTCAACCACAACAAAAAGTCTCAGGAAACTCTCTACGCTCACCTTTCGGAACTGTTTGTGAAACCGGGAGAGTGGGTGAAACAGGGAGAGACTATCGGCCGCGTCGGCAGTACGGGAATGTCTACAGGGCCTCACCTCCACTTCGAGGTTCGGCAAATGACTGACCAGGGTTGGGTGGCGATCGACCCGGGCTCTCAGCTAGAATTCGCTCTGGCAAAAATGATCGGCAGTTTGGAAACCGCCAAAGTACCCCAAATGCCGAAAATGGTGGAAATACAAACCGCTAGCGGACTCAAGGATTTGGAAAACGATCTGCCTCAGCTTCCACCTCTGCCACTGGGAATGGACATCGAAGTTCACAACCTCCAGCCGCCATTCCCGGAACTGTTAAAAGCTGACACTTCTAAGCCCAAAGAGCCCGAAGCAGTCAAACCCAAAACTCAGAAGCAAGCTAACAGGTAAAAATGGAGGCTTGGATACATTAATTTTTTAGGGGCGGGCTATTCGCCCACCCCGCAAGAAAATTGATGTTTTGTAAAATCGGCACTCCTACCCTGTGGCTGAGCATGGCGCAAGATGTGTTGATATCAGATCCGATGGATTTCTCTTTACCAGAAAAAACCTCGGAACCAAGAAAAACCAATAAAAATGGGTAACTTGCAGCTTATGCTAATAGCGCAGCATTTGTGGGAATTAATTTTATTTCTGATTATTGTAGTCTGCCCGATTCCCTTAAGCTTGTCTCTGGCCTTTGAGAATCAGAAGGAAAACGGTAACTATTCATTTCCCCATTTTCTCCTCGTACTCCTGACAGGATGGAGCATTGCACAAGTTTGTATCGGCTTGATTTTAGGAAGTGCCGAGCGACTAAATATTTCTGCGGTCATGATAGCAGAAATTATGATTGGTGCGATGGGCGTAATCCTGATTTATACCAAAAACCACAGAGCTTTTACCTTCTCGCAGTGGCAGATTCCCAAACTCAAGCAACCTCTGGGCAAATCCGAACGCCTAATTATTGTTGCCACCGCTGTTGCAGGATTTGTGCTGTGGGACACTCTAGCAAGCAAACCCACCACCAATTATGACTCATTGTGGTTTCACCTGCCTGCGATCGCCCGATGGTATCAAACCCATTCATTTACATTATTAGATCCCGCCGGAAATTGGATTTTCGATCAGGAGCAAGCACGAGTATATCCCTACAATTGGCACGTTTTGTCGGCTTTGTGTTTGCTCCCCTTCCGAGAAGATTTTCTCACAGCTTTTCCCCTGCTAATTGCGTGGGTACTTGAGGGAATTGCCGTTTATCTATTGAGCGTAAAATTTGGAGCCACCCGAATTCACGGTATGGCAGCAGCATCTTTAGTATTGACAGTACCGATGGTTCTCAACCAAGTTAACACTATTCACCCCGATTTACCGCTAGCTGCAATATTTACAGCGGGTTTGTATCTAGGTTTATCCTATCATAGCAGCCGATCGCAATCCGAACTATCCCTATTTTTGGCAGCCGCAGGAATGCTAGCCGGAATAAAAATCACGGGGATAGTCTATGCAGCCTCACTTTTAGTAGGATTAGCCATCTTAGAAATTAAAAGATTCGCGGTTAATAAAAATTCCACACCAGCTAATTTTAGAATTCGCCACTTTATCAAACCAGTCTTGCTGTGCGGCCTAGCTTGTTGCTTGTTTTTAGGAGGTTTTTGGTATGCGAGAAACTTGCTGCACATCAATTATCCTGTCGCCGATACCAGCAATATTAAAGTTCCCTTACAGCCTGTTCCCTTACAGTCTCCAGTAACTACGCCAATACCTCCCGTACAGCAGCCCACACCTATCCTACTTGTGCCGCTCGCTTCGCCGTCTTTCAATGCTTGGCAAAGCACTTTAGCAGCTCAATTTAATCCCACCAATATTTCCCACTGGCAAACTCTAGGTTTACAAATTATCATGAGATTGCAACTGCCCTTTCTGGCGATCGCACTTCAGGTATTGGCAGCACCTCTGGCTTTTATCAGAGGTAAAACCAGAACAATCAATCAAAATAATATCATTTTAATTGTAGTTCTCGCCAGCACCGGAATTCTGTATTTAATTACACCTTACACGTCAGGTACTGCGGGAGATTCGATCGGTCAAATCAGCCCTTTACTGGGTTTTAATCTCAGATACGGTTTTCCCTTTTTAAGCTTGCTGGGCATAGCCGCTGCAGCTACAGCAACTCGGATAAAAACTCCAAATCAAGTAGTTCGGGCAGTGGTTTTGGTTAGTGGTTTGTTCGGAATTACTAGCAACACAATTTTTGATTATATTAAAAATGCTTCTTTCACCGGAGATAGTATTGTTTGGGGAAGTTTGTTGATTGACAATTTTAAGTCTAACCCAATACAAGCTATTAATACTATCGGGAAAATATTAGGCCCCAGTTGGCAAGATATATTAAGAGATCCGATATTTTATCTTGTGTCAGTGACGCTGGCTGCGATATTGTGGAAAATCAATCCTGGCTATAGAGGGCTGAGTCATCTATTTCCCACTCGAAAAAAATCGATTTACATAGTGATAATTTGTGTCTGTATAGGATTGATAGTAATTGGTCATTGGAGGGAAAAGCGAGATTTTGCACGCACCGAACTGTATCGCGGTATTTACGAATATATTGATAAAAATACAGTACCTGATGAAAGAATAGGCTTCTTTTTAAGTTCCCGCAGCTACCTGTTTTATGGGAGAAATTTGGACAGACAAGTTTTATCTGTGCCGTTTAGAGCCGATCGACTTTCGGCATGGATTGACAACCTCCGGCGAAATAAAATTAGGACTGTGGGATTCGGGCCCCATACTGGGACAGACGCAGCTACCAGAAAAGCTCTATCTTGGCTGACAAGTGCCCAGGGCCCGCTGCAACAAGTTTTCGGAAAAGATTTTAATACTGAGTCGGTGTTGTATCGCTTGAAAAATTAAAATATAGCAGTTATAATTCAATACGGTTCAGTGGCGGCAGATTGGCTGCAAAATCGGGAAAATCGATTTGTGGAAACACCACACTGCTTAATCGGAGGTCTAACGGTAAACGCGCTGCCGGATAATATCTATTCTACTGGCAGCCAGCAACTGATCGATTACCTTTACAGCTACTATAATGCTATAGGCGATCGCGCGGAATTTTTCAGTTCTCAAAATGCTGGATTTGAAGGCATTAATATTCCGAAAATGCAGGTGCAAAGATATGTATCTCGCCGTAAATAACCGAGCCAAAAATACCGAATAGGGAGTATATTTGACCTTGGTTGAGATGGAGAGCAGCGGGGAAATTATCGGGAACAATCTTCTGAACCTGTGCAATAATTAATGAAGTTAGCTCGTAATAAAATTAGCTTTTATCAACAGCGTATACAGGGAGAAACCCTGAGTAGTTCTAGTTCCTAGACATCTTTGTCAGCATCCCTGAATAAATTGCTTAAGCTGTTGTGCATCTAATTTGAAAGTCAATTTTTCTACAATTATTGTGGAACGGGCATCCTGCCCGTCTCTAGATTCAATTTAAATGCGTAGCAGCTTAGTTGAAAGAATGAATATATTAAAAAAATCCGTCAAGTTAAATTTATTAAGTCTCCGATAATTGGCACAAAAAGTGACAATAAAACCCGAAAAATTAGGCGGAGATAAATTTTTCGGGCGGGGATTTTTCCAGCATTCCCAGTGCTGCGAGTCAGATATGCGGAATGTGCCCTAAAGAGCGATCGCACAAAAACTGTCGCAGTTGCACACCGATCGCCTCCAGAGAAAAATGAGTTTCCACCCGAATGCGAGCGCGCTTGCCCAACTCCCGCCCCCACGCCCGATCGTCTAAAACCCGACCGATCCCCCCTGCCAAAGCGGTTGCATCCTCACGGGGCACAACGATCCCGCCGTCAGCTTCGCCCCCCTCGAAAATATCAGGCACTCCAGGCGCGTCAGCAGCCACAACGGGCAACCCGCAAGCCATCGCCTCCAGCGGTGCCACCGGAAACCCCTCATGCCGAGAAGGCAAAGTATAAACGTCAGCAGCCGAGAGGTACTGTCGCATCAAAGCGCGATCGCGCACATATTCATTCACCCAAACAATGCCCGAAAGCTGCATCTGAGCGATTCGCTGGCTCAATTCCTCCGCGTCGCTACCAGTCCCCACCAGCAACAGCCGCAAATCTCGGCCTGGGCGATCGCGACAGATCCCTTCCCAAGCTTCCAGCAAAATATCTAACCCCTTGCGGCGGATGTCAATCCGCCCGTGACAGGCGACAATTTCAGCGTCACCAGAAAAACCCAGCAGTTGCCGAGCTTCAGCGCGATCCATTGGCCGCCACAGTTCCAAATCCAGCGGGTTAAAAATGCGGGCAATCTTGGCAGGAGGCACGCCATAGCGACTTTGCACGCGCTGTACCTCGGTTTGCGAAGCAATAATTAAACCCGCGCTCGCTTTGAGGGCGATCGGGCGCGACAAACCTTCCCAAGGACTAACCTGAAAATCGCCCCCCTGAAACGTGGCAAAAACAGGCAGCCCCATCCGCCACCCCAACCAAGTGCAAGCGTCGAAGCGCGGGTACTCGTATTCTTGGCAGAGAATCGCTTGGCAGTTTTCTCGTCGCAGTTCTGCAGCCAGCAACCCCAGCGGTGTAGCCAGGTAAGGAGTAACGCTTTTCACTCCTGCCAACATCAGACGGCCCAGGCCTCGAACCTCTCCAAACATATCCTGAACCGTCCACCCTTGAGGGTTAACCATCTGGCGGCGGACAGCTTGGTAAAGTTGAGGTGCCGGCAGGGTGCAGATTGTTGCTCCTGTGTCTTTGTGGGTGTAGCGCACGGGTTCAGCCACGCTACCAGAGATGCAGAATAACACTGTCCGCACCCCTGCCCGTCGCAGCGCCTCAATGTAGCCAAACATCCAACCCCCCGTCATTTCGTTGCAAAAAGCTTCAAAGGAAACCCCGATGGTATCTAAAAAATCTTCGATTAAATCGCCCCAGTGCAGGAGGGCGATCGTTGGTTCTGGTGGGCTATTATCAAACTTCATTTACTTTTTATCAATGCTCATTATATAATATCCAGTAAACAACTAAATAAGGCACGGGATCAAATAGATACATACGCAATCCCCGATCTACAGAAATGTTACGGGATGAGTAGCCGTTGAACGAGAGGCTCAACTTTGAGCGAGCGAGCGTTGGAACTTTTTTATAAAAAGGATGTAAAACTTTAAAAGTCACTTGACCGAACAAAACTAGCAAGTTATAAAAAAATTAGGACTCGAGCTAGAGTGAAATCTAAACAACGAATTTTTAGATATTTAATTTGTGGGATTATTACAGCAATTTTCAATGTTGTGTTAATTTATCTTATTATCGCAACTTGGAAATTTAACACACAAATTCTCCGCAATGTTGCCAATATTATTTCGATTGAAATTTCTTTATTATTTAGTTTTTTTGTTTATCGAACGTGGGTTTTGGTAAGTCATCACTCAAGTTGGCAAGAGATTTTAGGGCAGCAGATCCCTCGCTACCACATCTCTTGTGGATTAGTTGTCGCTACTCGAAGCTTCTTGGTTTTCCCTATTTTAGAGGGGTTAAAAGTGAATTATCAAATTAATACCTTAACGGGGATTATTCTCGGATCTGTTATCAACTATGTTATCAGTGAAAAATGGGTCTTCACAAAAAATAAAAATTCTGCTCAATCGGGAGATAGCAAATGATTAAAATCAATTCTGCAAACATACCACCTACCCAAGACGATCCAGATCTACTCCAGAGTCAAATTTTAGGAATTCGAGAGCAGTATCGAGATCAGTATTGGAAAAAGCGCGATGCCATTTATCAAGATAGACTCCTCTGGAGAGCGCAAACTTTCCGTCATCTAGTTCACCTAATTCCGGGTCAAACCATCTTAGAAATTGGCTGTGGCGAAGGTCTTTTTACAGAACAACTTCTCACCGTATCTCGCGGAGAAAATCCGATCACAGCAGTTACCTTTACCGAACTCCCTAAACCAGATACTTTGGTTTCTTCAGTTGAGTTTATCAATGCAATGTCTATCCCAGGAACCCTTGAAGGACGACATTTTGATTTGATTGTGGCAATGGATTTATTGGATAAGCGAAATAGCGGCTGGTTTCTCCAAAAAGTTTATGAACTTCTAAATCCGGGCGGTCAAGTCATTTTTTATGACAGTAATCCCTGGAATATCGTTCTGAGATTACGTCGATTTATTTCTCAAAATTTTGGAAATAAAGACCCCAGAAAACTCCTCAATCGTCCAGAATTATATGAACTAATTTCCGAAATTGGCTTTATTAGAATCTTTGCTATTTTCAACGATTTTGTTTATGCTCCCCTCACCAAAGACTTGATTTGGCTATTACGAAATCTTTCGATTATTCTCGAAAATACTCCTGGGTTAAAGACCCTGGCGGGATCAATTCTCATTCATGCTCAAAAGCCACCTAGAGTTATTAACAGTCCCCAAATCTCTCTGTGTGAACACGAGCAGTTACGGGGAGCAGTCTCTGTCGTCATTCCCTGCCATAATGAGGAGATGAACATCGAACCCCTAATTACTCGACTCAAGGTTTTTTTTGGCGATTATCTCCACGAAATTATTCCCGTCGATGACAATAGTCAAGATAGAACCCGTGAAGTAATTCAACGTTTAGCAGACGCAGATCCCTTGATTAAACCTGTCTTCCGGGTTCCACCCAATGGCGTAGGAAGAGCGCTTGCAGATGGCTATCGAGTAGCGACAGGGCAGTATATTTTATCAATGGATTGTGATTTTCAGCATCTTCTTCCAGAAATTCGCGATTTGTTTGACAAGGCAAATCAGGGCTATGATGTAGTAGTGGGCAGTCGATTTTCCCGCCATAGCGTATTGCTTAATTACCCTTTATCTAAAATAATTGTCAATCGAGGATTTCATCTCTTGGCACAGATATTATTCCTGCGAAATTTTCGGGATTTAACCAATAATCTCAAACTCATGCGGCGAGAGGTAGTTGAGAACCTAGAACTTACTCAGCCAGGATTTGCCATCAATGCAGAGACAGGACTGCAACCTCTTTTGAAAGGTTATTCACTCATTGAAGTTCCCATTTCTTGGATTAATCGTACCCCAGATATGGGAATTTCATCGTTTCGACTGATCCGAGTAGGTGGGGGATATGGGCAAGTTTTGTGGCAATTGTGGTTAAAAAATCTGTTCAAGAAAAGGCGCTAACAAAATCATCACTCGCCAGTTCAAAATCTCGTGATTAACAGTACATTAGGACTATACTTCTATGTCTATTGTTTCCAGCGATCGCAACTCCAAGCTATTTGTCTGGGGTATTTGGTTAGCAATGCTAATCGCTGCTTTCATCTGTTTAGCGAACTATGGGAGAAATATTCCCCTGGCCGAAGATTGGTTGTTGGTTAAGCCCTTGACAGGACATGAACCCCACCTAGTTAGTTGGTTATGGCAGCAGAATAATGAACATCGTATCCCTTTACCACGCCTAATTTTGTTAACTTTGCTCAAGTTTACTAAGGGTGATTTTCGTTCAGGGATGGTACTTAATGTCGTGACATTCGCTTTTGTTGCTGCGGCTGCCATTCAAGTCGCTCGCTCTTTGCGAGGGGGAAAAACCAGCTATGCGGATGCCTTTTTTCCCATTGCTTTATTGAATATCAGCAATTGGCCTAATCTGTTTTGGAGTTGGCAGTTTACCCAAGTCTTGCCTACTGCCCTCACCTACATTATAGTCTTTGTCTTTGTCATTCAACCCACTCTGACAACGCCTTTAGCAGTAGCAATCGGTGGGGTGAGTTTGGTTGCACTTCCCTTTTGTGGAGCGAATGGGTTGTTATTAGTTCCTTTGCTCGCACCTTGGTTCATCTATCGTGGCTTTATCAACTTCTACGCTACGGATTCCAAAGATAAACAGCGATCGGCGAGTATTATTTCAATCAGTTTGGCAGCGATTGCCTTGTGTTTAATAGGTGTATATTTTATTGGCTATCAACGTCCCACTTGGAATCCCCCCAGTCCCGGTTTAGGGCCCACACTCCAGACAGTTGCTAAATTTTTAGCTTACAGTTTCGGAGGCGTTGCTGCTTATTCGTGGAGTTTTTTTGTATTGATAGCCTTTGGGATTTTCATGCCTACTTTGGGAGTAGTCATTTTAGGCATTGTAAGCCATCAAGGTTTGGAGAGACAGCGAGCCTTGACAATGCTCTTATTATGTGGTGTTTTCGGTGTTTATTCCTTAGCAGTAGGCTATGGTAGAGCTGGACTGATTCCATCTCAAGGATTCCCCATGCGATACGTGATGTTTGCAGTTCCCATGCTATGTACAACCTTCTTTATTTGGGAATTGTACGGCTCTCGAAAATGGCAACAAATTGTTCAGTGGGGACTGTTTTTAGGGATGTTGCTACTGCTTCCTTTAAATACCCTAGCTGGGTTTCAGATGTTTGGCAATTGGTATGATGGTGTCATGGACTCAGTTGAGCAAGATATTGCTAATGGAATTCCTCGATCGCTCCTCGCTAAGCGTCACCGAGATTCTCTGGTTCACTGGTGGAGCGATCGGGAATTGGCAGATAATATGCAGATGCTTTACCAAGCTCGAGTAGGAGTTTTTGCTCAAATGCGAGAAGATACGGTTAATGATTCCGATAAAAATATTGCCCAGTAAATCAGTTTTTAACAGCGCCTCTGCGAACGCACCATTTCCTGCCTTCCGCCTGATGTTTCTCCCTACTTTTGCCAAGCGTATGCAGTTTCCGTCCCCAATGATTCAGGTTTATGCAGCCAATAGCTCACCCAGGTTAAAGGAGTGAGTGCAGTACAAAAAAATTGGCGCTTGAGAGAAGATAAACGGGAGAAAGCAACATCATGACAAAGTACCGTCAATGGATTAATAAAAGTCGCAGAGATTTGGCAAGGAAAACCAATTAATGCTGTCAGTTCATCGATCGTATAGCCGCGCCGGACATGACCCCATTCTGCCATCACCTCCGCTTCCGGTGGGCAAAGTGGTTTCATAAATCCATAGTAGGGAAACCGCCAATTTTCATTGGGAGTGCTCACTAATAAAAATCCCTTGGGTTTGAGCACTCGCAGCGCTTCTGAGATTGCTTTTTGATGGTCGGGAACGTGCTCGATCACGTCAAACATCGTTACTATATCAAATGATTCATTTTCAAACGGTAAATTCGTGGCATCACCGCAGATGAAGCGGACTTTTTCTTGTTGGTTACAAGGGGCATTTGCATATTTAGGATCGAGGTCAATGTTGGTAATCTGTGCTTGCGGATAGAGTAAAGCCGTCAAGCCGCCTTGACCGCCTCCGACTTCTAATACTTCTTTACAGGGAACGTCAGGGGCAATGCGGTAAATTGCTCGCATCTTTTCCCGATAAAAGAATCCTTGAGTCAAACCATGCGGAAAGGGGTTGCGGGATAAAAAACGACCCAAATTTTCTTTATTTCCTCTTGTCTCTGACGGATGAATTGCTACCATTGTTTTTTTCCTATAAACTCCAAAAATTACTAATTTTTGTGACTCTGATTCTGGATATAAAATTGTACTCCAGCCAAACAGCCTAACGCCTCAGAAAAGAGCGTTTTATTGACCCCTCTAAATCCTGTCAACGATCCTATGATGAATCGCTTGACATAATATCTAGGCAAAGCGATGAAAACGCGACGCAAGTTGCCCCAGTGTTTGTACCTTTCAAACTGCACAAAAAGCGCTGCGATATGTCCGCGCATATAGTGATACATTTGGTGTTTTAAGCTATCCAGATCGCCGCGGTGGTAGTGGTAAACGACCGCTGTTGGTTCATAGCGACAAAACCAGCCTTCGGCAAGCACTCTATACCAAATTTCAGAGTCTTCACTACACCCAGAAGCGCCTGCACCCAACCGTTCGTCAAAGTATCCAATTTTATCAAAAAGTTCGCGCCGGAACGCCATATTTGCCCCTGCACCAATGCGCCAAACGGGGACAGCGAACGGCTTCATTTCCTCAAAAAATTGAGTATCAAAGGTTGTAGGGCGGTATCCCCATCCGAAGCCAGTATGACCTTTTTGGAAGATCAATTGGGCTTCATTTTCAAGTTCTGCTGGTAGAATAAGTCCCGTCATGGCGATGACGCGATCGCCCTGGAAACTTTGGGCAATTCTGGCAATCCAATCAGGATGAACAATCACATCATCATCAGTAAAAGCAATTATATTGCCTGTACTGTGATGGATGCCAGTATTGCGGGCCACGCTCAAACCAGGGCGAGGTTCTAAGACATATTTAACCTCTGGTATTTTGGCAACTAATTGCTGCGTAGCGTCTGAACTAGGAGCATTGTCAACAACAATAATTTCGTGGGGGAGATGGGATAAGTTTTGGAAGGATTGCAAACATCGCTCTAATTGTTCTGGTCGATTTCGAGTACAGATCACAACAGAAACAGTTTCACTATTTAAGTGTGAAAAGTGTTGCTCAAGCTTTGCAAGAGGTTGTTCCAAAGCCATTAGAGCTTGGAACTCAGGGGGGCGATCGCGCGCCGGATTCTTGGAAATAACTGGCAAAGCTGCTTTAAAACCTTGCTCTAGCAAATGGCTACCGATGGTAGGAGTAATTGCTTGTACCGCTAAATTAGTCAATTCTGTTGCTGACATTGGCAACTGAGCGGCTAAAATCTCCTGTTGACCAAGGGGTATATTATGCCACCAAAATACAGTGTAAATGCCCCCATAACCAGGAATTAAAGGCAAGTCAGGAATGGCTTTACTTAGCTCTACGTTAATAACTTTCCAGGAGTTGCTCACAGAAATTACCTCAAAGTAGCAATAGATTTATCGGGTGGCTAACCGACTAATTTTGCCCGACCCAAGAACTCTCGGCGTTCCTCCGGTTCATGCGGATCATCCGGTTAATTCCGGCCCACTTACCCCGCACAAAACTTTTGTTGATCTCCACTTCCGCCGGATTCATTCGCCCCAAAGCCGTTCTTAAAGATTGAATTACGATATTTTGGGAAGCTTTTACCCCATCCCAAATAAATTTAAACAACCAATCTTGATAAGAACCCGACCAGAGAAGAGAATCGCCCAAAACTTGAGAAGTCCCTAGACCATAGTTAATATCTATCAAGTATTTTTGAGAAGTACGCCTACTTGGAATAAAGTGCTTTAACTGGCAATCAGGAGTGTACCAAAGATCGTATCCCGCACCATAAATCCGCAAAGCAATTTCCACATCTCCCCCTGATATCAGCTTGGTGCCGATGCGATCGTGAAGTAACGGTTTATCAATCCAACCAGTATGTGCCAAAGCTCCTCTATTCAACACTAATCCTGCTCCCACGAGACAAGATTTTTTTTGGGTTCTGTGCCGTGTTCTTGTTGTGCGAAGGAGTAACCATAATTCAATACATATTTAGGCGGTGGAGTTTCCCAATCTAAAATCACTCGCCCACCAAAAGCGCCGCAGTCAGGATGAGTCGCAGCAAATTTAACAGCTTGCTCCACCCAATCTTCTGCCAGGAAGCAATCGTCATCTACGAAAGCAATCCAATCAGCCGTTGTATTTTGAACCCCGTAGTGGCGCGCATAGGTTAATCCTTGCTGTGTTTCTGAGCCTGTAGAAAGGTAGGGAATTGTTCCCGACACTCGATATTTTTCGACAACTTCCTGCGTGTTATCCGTGCAGTTATTATCGACCACTAACACCTTCCACTCTAATTCGGGCGACACTTGCTGTTGGGCAAGGGCCGATAGAGCTTTGTTGAGAAGAGGAGCATTGTTATAAGTACAGATGACGATATCAATGGGCGGAAGCTTAGTCATATTTAATTGTCGTTTCCTGCATGGAACGAGAAATAGATTTCTGAAGCAAATCTCCTTTTTTTAGGCAAATTGCCGCCGAATCTGCTCGATACGTTTTAAAGAACGGGGGTACTCGCCAAAAAGCCCTACGATCCCACCCCACATTTCAGCTAAAATCATCGTTGGGGGCAAAGGATGACAGCCCCTAATACTCTTTTGCAATTCATCTAACTGATAGCCCATCCACCAAGCGATCAGCCGGATTAGCTGCGATCTCTTGGCAGGATCGGTCTGATAGGATTTTATCACAAAAGCCATAAAACCTAACCCCCAAGTCCAATACTGGCGGCGCAGTTTTTCATATTCCCGGCGGTGTTGGTGAAACACCAGATAGCGAGGGTCATAGACGAGGGGATAGCCAGCGCGAACAACTCGATAAAAAATATCTAAATCGCCACCGCCGGGGAGGGGCGCACCTGTATCGAGTGCATCATCAAATCCCCCTAGTTTGAGTAAAACATCGCGGCGAAATGCCATATTGCAGCCAGCTCCAAATATGCCTGCACCACAGGGGTATAACGGATTGTGAGGCAATATTTTGCCATAACGAATTTTCTCAAATCCGCGCCGAAAACCGCCCCGACTTTCAAATAAAATTTGGGCTTCAGTGGCTAACTCATAAGGTAGCACTAACCCTGTAAAACCACCCGCATCGGGATTTTCGGCCCAAGCTTCCCTCAATCCGTTCAGCCATTGGCGATCGGGCGTGACATCATCATCTAGAAAAGCTAATATTTCCCCAGTTGCTTCCTGCAAGGCGCGATTGCGAGCGAAGTCTAAACCGGGTTTTGGTTCCCTGGCATAGCGAACTCCTGGTAGGGAGTCTACCAATTCTTTTGTTTTTTCATTAGAAGGTGCATTATCAATTACTAACACTTCAAAGTTAAGATTTTCACCGGAAATAGGTGTTTGCAACTTGAGTAAATGTTGCAGACACCGGGCCAGGTTTTCCGGCCGATCTTTCGTACAAATTGCCACTGTGAGCGAGGGAAAAGTATCGCCTTTTTCGGTAGGATTTAACTCTTCTCTAATCGCTTCCTGAAGTAACTTAGCGCCGACTTCCCGTTCAATCATTTTAGCTAAATCTTCAGGATAAAGGACGCTCTTTGGAGGAAGAGGCTGCATGATCAAACCAACAGCTTTATCTTTTCGCCGCACCACTAAGGCAATTCCTGTATCTTCCTCAGAAATTGTCAGAGTGGGAAGGGGCTGTGTCACTTCAATGTCAATAATCGGATAAGGCATAAGTGATTCACCAAATTCCTATTAGTTTTGTAAGTTGCGGTGTTGCAGGTGATAAAGCTTGGCAAACAAGCCATCGAGTTTTAGCAAATACTGGAGGTTCCCTTGTTCGATCGCCCTGCCATTTTCCATCACAATAATTTTATCGGCATTTTCAATCGTCGATAAGCGGTGAGCAATGACAATGACGGTGCGGTTCTGGCTGAGCGTGTTGAGGGCCTCCTGAATCAAGTTTTCAGCAATACTATCTAGAGCATTCGTTGCTTCATCCAAAATTAGAATATCGGGGTCGCGGACAATCGCGCGAGCGAGGGCAATACGCTGCCTTTGTCCGCCAGAAAGGCGAACGCCGCGATCGCCCACTTTCGTGTCATACCCTTCCGGCAGTTGGCTAATGAAATCGTGAGCATTGGCAAGTTTTGCAGCGTCAAAAATTTCTGCCTCCGTTGCTTCCAAGCGCCCGTAGGCGATATTATCCTTCACCGTCCCGCTAAAGATATGAACCTCTTGGCTGACAATCGCAATTCCCTTTCGCCAGTCCGTTAAATTCAGTTCTTGTAAGGGGCTGTTGTCAATATAAATTTCTCCTGAAGTTGGCTCGTAAAAGCGACAGAGTAGGCTGATAATGCTCGATTTTCCCGCACCAGATGGCCCCACTAAAGCCGTCGTTTGGCCGCGTTTGAACTCGACGGAGACAGCCTCTATTGCCGGCCGATCTTCAGGGTTGTAAGTTAAGGAAACTGACTCAAAATAGATCGCCTGCTTCAACTTGTCAAAGGGAACGTTACCTGAGCGGATGTAAGGTTTATCAGAAGTGTCTAAAAAAGCCATCACCAGTTCAGCAGAACTGGCGGTAGATATTAAACCTAGCCTCGCTACATCTAGCTGTTGCACCTGTGGTTGCAAGCGGTAGAGTATGAATAAAAAAGTCAGCAGCGTTGGCATAGCTGACTGGTTTTGCAGGAGGGCGAGCCCCAAAATTCCTAGCAGGAGGAGTGCGGAAAAAACTTCATAGAGCGGATTGATGAGCCCTCCCAGCATATCGAGTTGGAAAAAGGTGTTTCGCACCTGCTGGGAAGCGCGATCGAAGCGTTCTTGCTCATAAGGTTCCCGTCCAAAGGAGCGGATGGTTCTCATCCCCCCTAATCCTTCCCACATTCGGACAGCGAGCTGAGAATTGGCGTCTACAGCTTGCTGTGCGAGATGTTTGACTCGGCGCGTCACAAATTGGATGAACTGCGAAATTAGGAAGAGGGATATACTGATAATTAAGGTGAGTTGCCAAGAGATGAGTAGCAACAGTGTTGCCAGGACAGTAATCGTACAAGCATACGTAATCAAGTTAACAAACAAACTCAAAGCTTTGCTAGTCTGCCAACTCTCTGTCGCCAAAATATTCATAATCTTTCCCGATTCGCTGCGCTCTAAGAAAGAGTAGCTAACGGTTAAAGTTTGGTTAAAAATTTGGCAGCGCAATCGGTTGCTAATTCGCGAATTTAACCAAGCAAAAAGCAGAGAATTACTATAGACAATCAGGTTTTTGATGAGGATGCTGACTAAAATACACAAGGGGATGATTAAGACCCGATAGCTATCAGGGACAGCAGCGAATATCTTCATCAGAGAATCAATGAAAGAATTGCCAGTTACAGCCTGAGTTTCTTCTTGCTGTAAAGTTTGCAAAAAGGGAATGAATAAGCTAATGCCAAAGCCGTCGGAAAGGGAAGCAAGCATACCCAAGGAAATCATTGCCGGGATGGCCCAAGGGTATATCTTGAGGAGGGGAAGCAGAGTTTTAATAGCCTGAATCTCTTTTTTCATAAGACAACTCTGCCTGTGCCGATGGAGTGGCGCTAATGTTCACTTGAGGGAGCATGTCAATATCTGCTTGATTTCGCTTGACAATGCGGGAAATTGAGCGGTGAAAAATGTTCCCAATCCTTACCATCGATTCGATATTTTTGCGCCGACTCTCAACCAGCAGCTCTCGGCTGCTGAGTTTACAGTCAGAGGATTGCGGCTCTTGTGAACTCAGAGGTGTCTCCAGAGCAGCTTGAGGTTTCCAAAACTGGGATAATAGGTTTAAAAGGCTCTTCCCCAATACTCTGTAAAAACCATAACGGGACAACGGTGAGATGCACTCAGCTTTTAAAGCTTGGAATAACCAAAATAGCGCGGTGCGATCGCGGCCATTCCGACTACTTTGGTGTGCTAAATACATCAAAAAATTACTGGCTGACAATCGGTGTAGGAACTCGGGAATTTCCGGATGCCGTTGCTTTACATCTTGCAGCATTAATGCGTGAGACTTCGCCATCACCATATAATTGCTAGACATACTGCTGTCAACTTTGCGGTATCCAATTAGAAATTCCGGCACCACTCCGAATTGATAGTATTCTGCCAGTCGCAGGTACAAGTCCCAATCTTCACAGCCTTGAGCACTCTTCTCTATATAGCTAGTGGCGTAAAAGCCCACCTTATCTAAAGCAGAACGCCGGATCATCGAAGCGCTAGCATTGCCTAAAAAGTTGTGGCAAATTAAGGTTGCATAAACTTCACCTTCCATCGTAAAAGCGCGGAGTCCCCCGGTTAAAGATCCCTTTTCATCAATATCTAATGACCAAGAATAGACGACTCCTAACGATGGCTCTCCCTCCATCATACATTGAACTTGTTTTTCTATGTTTTCAGGATACCAAATATCATCGGCATCAAGGGGGGCAATGTATTCTCCTCTCGACTTCTGAATTCCTAAGTTGCGAGCAGCAGCGACCCCAGCATTGGGCTGTTTCAAAAGCTGGACGCGAGAATCTTTTTGGCTGATTTTTTCGACAATTTCAGCGGTTCGATCCAGGGAACCATCATCGACTACTAAAACTTCAATGGCTGGATAAGTTTGAGCCAGAACAGATTTGAGAGTTTCTTCAATAAATTGCTCAGCGTTGTATGCAGGGATAATGACTGAGACGAGAGGTAAATTGGGAGATTTTTGAGAATCTGGCTGCATTGGTTTTTAACAAGGTTTTTCAAATTTTTTTTTTGCTTTGTAGATTGGCCTCTCTACCTTACACTCGTCGCAGTCAGGACTTACACAGTCGGTGGAAGAGATAGCCAAGAAACCCCTAATAAAAATTGTACCGCATTCTCTGTTCAACGTCAATGGTATATAGCACGTATCAATGAGTTTTGCAAATCAAGAGAATGGTGATAGACTAAGCTGAAGTGCATTTAAATTGTATAGTCAAATTTAAGAAAATTCTTGTGGGGAGTAGGGGTTGGGCCAGAAAGCCCGCCCAAAAAATACAATTTAGATTCCCAACAGCTTACAACTAAAAGTTATATTCTAAATGATAAAGAGATGCTCCTCGGCCCACAGCTACTTCGTTCAGCAATGATTTTTATTGTTTCATTGATTAAATAAATCCGTGTTCTGCTAAGAATTCTGGTGTAATTGTTCCCAAACTGTTGATTGCCGGGGTTTCTTCCCACGGTTCGGGATGGGATTTTGAGCCGCTGCGGAGAAATTTGGCGACATATTTGCCCAGAATATCTGCTTCTAAGTTTACTAAACTTCCTGGTTGCAAATAGCTGAGGTTTGTCTCACCAAAACTGTGGGGAATGACAGCAACTTCAAACCAATTCCCGTCAGCATCGCAATCTGCCACGGTTAAGCTGATGCCGTTGACGGCGATGCTGCCCTTGGAAACGATGTAAGGTGCGATTTGACGTTGCCATCCCGAATTGGCGGATGGTGGGGCAGTAAACCGCATCTCCCAAGCGTTGGCGGTTTGGGTTGATGTCGCTAAAGTGCCGATCGCATCTACGTGCCCCGTCACGAAATGTCCCCCCAATTTGCTACCGGCGCGCAGGGAGGTTTCTAGGTTCACCAAAGCATCGGGGAATGATCCCAGAGTAGTGCGCCGGAGAGTTTCTGGGGAAGCGACGGCGACAAAACCTTGCGGCAAAACTTCCACTACCGTCAAACAGACTCCATCCACGGCTACGCTGTCCCCAATGGCTAAATCTTGTAAAATCTGGTAGGAGTTGTTTGATGTGCAGGAAATTTGGAAATAATCGTTGCCTAGCGACTTCAGTTTTCCGAGAGATTGAATTAGTCCTGTAAACATAAGTATTTTTCCTTAGTCGATCGCTTATTTACATGAAACCACAGGCACAAACCAGACGCAGGAGGTTTTTCCGTCCCCCTGTCCCCCGGAGTCAATCGAAAATCTAAAATCTCAAATCTAAAATCGATAGTCCCAGATCAGTTGCAGATTCAGGCGAAGATCGAGTCATACTGGATTTAGGTCATCTTTATGTCCGAGTTTTCTACCGCCTTGCAGTTTCTTAATTCTGTCAGTAACCCAGCCCTAAAACCAGGGACTGAGCTTGTAAGAGCAATCGAAGCAAGCTGTGCTGACGGGCCTCAGCCTTAACTGGCTACGTTATTTGAGTCACGACACTCCTTGAATGCGACGCTAGTTTTGGGCTCTGTCATTTGCAATTAAACAGTCTTAAGGTCACTGAGACAGTGTTGCAAGTCTAACAAGCTCTCATAACATTGACCGACAAGCGAACATTACCCCGAAAGGGAGCCGGAGACAACCATATCTCCAAAGAGGGGCAACCATACCCCTCTACCCCCGAAAGGGGAAAGGGGATTCAAGGTGGTGCTCACTGAGCGTAGTCGAATGTGTTGAAACCGCCCATGTTGTTTCCCTCTCAGGACTAAAGTCTCTGAGTTTCCCACTTACCGAGCATTTTTATGATTGAAATGAAAGTCGCTGGAATTGCCTTAGATGCAGCCACGCGCAGTCCTATTGTCCTATTGAGAGACGCTACTGAGCGACGGGCTTTGCCTATTTATATCGGTCAGGAGCAAGCAAAGGCTATTATTAGCGCGATCGAAGGCCACAAGCCTCCTCGGCCTTTAACTCACGATCTGATGGTCAATTTTTTAGAGGCATGGAGTCTTACCTTGGAGCGCATAGTTATTCACTCGCTGCAAGATAACACGTTCTATGCCGTACTGATCGTCCGTCAGGGAGAAGTTAAAAAAGAGATCGATGCCCGACCTAGCGACGCGATCGCCCTAGCCTTGCGAACGAACTGCCCCATCTGGGTGATGGAAGAAGTCGTCGCCGATGCTTCGATACCGGTCGATCGAGATGCTGATGAGGCAGAACGCCGGGCCTTCCGGGAATTTATCTCAAACCTCCGTCCAGAGGATTTGATTAAGAGAAGTGGCTTCAGCCCGGGCGAAACTTCCTAAACTTTATGCGCTATCGACGGTTTGGCAAAACAAACTTGAACCTGTCCGTATTTTCCTTGGGAACCATGCGCTATTTGGCTTCTGAGGAAACTGCCTGTCAGACTGTACAACAGGCAGTGTCTCAGGGAATCAATCACCTGGAAACGGCTGCAGGTTACGGTTGCAGCGAGGAATATCTTGGCGCGGCCCTTTCGGCTGGTTTGTCTGTCGATCGATCGCGCCTCCACGTCACTACAAAAATTTCCCCAACCGAGGATGCAGCAGCAATGGAACGCTGCATCGACGCATCCCTCAAACGCCTGAATTTAGACTATATCGATTGTCTGGCAATTCACGGTTTGAATACTTGGGAACATTTGGCGATTGTACGAGATCCCACAGGCTGCATGGAAGCTGTACGCAAAGCCCTGGCTGATGGTCGCATTAGGCACGTCGGCTTTTCGACTCACGGGCCTCTGGATCTGATTTTGGCTGCAATCAATACAGATTTGTTTGAATTTGTCAATCTGCATTATTACTATTTTTTTCAGCGCAACGCCCCGGCAATTGAACTCGCCAAAGACAAAGATATGGGCGTTTTCATCATTTCCCCGGCAGATAAAGGAGGGCAACTCTACACGCCCCCGGAAACTCTCGCACAATTGTGCTCGCCTTTCTCGCCCTTAGAGTTAAACTATCGATTTTTACTTAGCGATACTAGGATTGGGACTTTGAGTGTCGGCCCTGCAAATGCGACAGAATTAGAGGAACCCCTGAAATATTGCGATCGCGACTTTCCCCTCACCAACGCCGAAATCGCTGCGTTCGATCGGCTAGAATCGGTTATTGCAGCCACCTTGAAAACCGACAAATGCAGCCAGTGCTATGCCTGTTTGCCTTGCCCGGAAAACATCAACATTCCCGAAGTATTGCGACTCCGCAATCTCGCCGTCGGGTGCGACATGACTGACTTTGGCAAATACCGCTACGCCATGTTTGAAAATGCCGGACACTGGTTTCCCGGCAGCAAAGGCAACCGCTGCACCGATTGCGGCGAATGTTTGCCCCGGTGTCCCGAAGAGTTAGACATCCCAACTTTGCTCAAAGATACTCACCAGCGACTGGGTGGCAAAGCAGGCAGGCGGTTGTGGGATTGAAAAAAATGTGAAGCAGGGAAAAGGCGATCGAGCGTATCTAAGTGTTGCAATAATTACGCTAAACTTTGGTTTAACCTGAAATCTTGCAGCATTCTCAAGAACAGGCTTTCCGGCCTGTTCCACAAAGAATTAATTTCTTGTGGGGAGTAGGGGTTGGGCAGGAGAGCCCGCCCCTAAAAACCTTATTGAGAATGGTGCAACATTTCAGTTTAACTGAATTTACGATACAGTCGATCGATAAACTACTTCGTTTTACGACTGTATGCGGGAGCATCCTGATTTTGCAAAAAGCGTTTTTGAGGAGTGCGAATATCTTGCACAGCCAAGCCTACATCTAACCGCGAACACTCCTGTGAAAGCACTCATTTGGATGCTCCCACCACACTTTAAATAGGAGCCGACAGTATTATATGTAAAAACAACTAAATAACACAATCTGATTAACAGCGAGAAACCGATTTTTTTAAGAATACCCTAGTCATTTTCTTGCTTGGTTGGCGGCGGCGAGAGGCAACAATTTTATGATGAGTGATTAACCGAACTCGATATAAAACAATACCCTTGGGTTAAGCCCGATCCCCCCTAGCCAAGGGCGGGCACGGGGAGTAGGGGTCGCACCGCCCCTACGAAGGGGGGGACAAGAACTTACTCAAAGTCAACCCCTACTCCCCAACAATCAGGGGGATTTAGGGGGAGATCCGAGGAATAAACAGTTTTAACCCAAGCGTATTGCGATATAAAATCTAAAATCGTTCAACTGAGCGCTCACGCCAAAGTCTAAAATCTAAAATCTAAAATCTAAAATCTAAAATTGATTGCTTGTAATCTACAACCGATCCCGCATCTACTACTATGGCTCATACTCAGTTAAACGACAGCCAGCCAAATTGTCTGCAGCAAACTAAAGTTGCGACTTCCGAAAGAAGATTGAAAGCAGCTTTCAAGCCGTGTACTTACAACTTAACTGTTACCAGAAAACAGCTAATCGGACTGCTGACTTTACAAACAATCTTGCCCGTCGGACTAACGGCAGCAGCACTTTGGCTAGCATCGGCAGTTGGAAGCAATCAACTGCAAAATCAAGCTAAATCTGAACTGAGCCTTAGTGAAATTAACTACAATCTACCACTCGATCGCGCCACAGACCGTTTGCAAAACTCTTCTGACAGCAAAACGATCGCCCAAACAGCCTTAGCTTACAACAGCGGCAATAAAATATCATATTTGCAAAAATCTGTCAAGCAAATTCTAGAAAATCAAGTCAAAACAGGAGCAATACACAGTGCAGCTTTAGTGGGGAAAGATGGGAAGATAATTGTTAGCGTTAATCTCAACCAAGAGGGACAAAGTTTTAATCCTCGCAACCTAGCCTATCAAGTATTAGCAAAAAAAGAGCAAATTACGCCCAGCAAAATTCTGGCTAAATCGGAAAATCAGAAACAATTGCCAACTTTGCAAACGGGATTGAGCGAACGTGTCCTTGTGAATTACTCAGAAATTCCCGTAAAACATCCCAAAAATCAGACTGTTATTGCTGCTTTATTTTTAGGAACAAATCTGAGCCAAATCCCGATGGTTGCCAGTAGCGAAATAGTCCATTCACTCGGATTTTACGCTATTTATGCACCGCTTAATGAGGGCAAATATGTCTTGGTAAGTGGACAAAGTGTTACGAAAAATCAACGGTTGCCCGACTTACAGTGGATGGACAGATCGCTACTGATCTCTGCACGCGCCGCCGATGGGAAAGCAGTTGCTCAGCAAATAAAAATAGGGAATCAGGCTTATACAGTAGCAGCAAAATCCCTGAATAATCTAGCCGGAAAACCCGCTGTAATTTTAGTGCGGGGCATCCCCACAACCTCGATCGAAACTTGGTGGGGCAACAACTGGCTGCTGGCAATGTCTGCGGCTGCCCTTGTCCCCTTCGCCTTGGGAGTTGCCGTCACTCGCCGGATTGCTAAACCCGCTAACTCAGATTTATCAACATCAGACGGGAATTGGGCATTTAACTCCAGCGCCGAACCGCAGCGATCGCGGACATTTGATATAATTTATGACAATTTAAATTTCGGCGAATTCCCCGATTTATTTCCCAAAAAATCGAGTTTAGATGGTCAATTAGCCCTGGATTTTCGATATAATAAAAAATTGGCTGGCGATCCTCTTCGAGGGCTTCGCCAACGCCCGATCGCAAATCCCCACATCCCGCTCGCTTTCCAACCCCTAGAATTGCCCGAAAACTCCGTCTCAAACCAGTCGCGACAGGTAAATACAGAAAATACAGAACTAGAAAAAAGCGCGATCGCCTTAAATCTAGTCCAGGAAGCTTGGCAAGACTTAAATCGCCTCAACTGGGAATTGCAGCCAGAAATACTCGATCGCCAAAACACTCAAAAAGCCCTGCGAAAGAGCGAAGCACTGCTGCAAGCTATTTTAGACAACTCAACAGCAGTAATTTACATCAAAGATGTTGACGGAAAATACCTGCTCACCAACCGCCATTTTGACAATTTGTTCGACATCGCAAAAGAGCAAATAACAGGGAAAACCGACAGCGATATTTTTCCCCAAGACAAAGCAGCAGCCCTGCGAGAAAATGACCTGAAAGTTCTCGAATCCTCCTCGCCCCTAACCCTCGAAGAAATCATCCCTCAAGACGACGGCCCGCACACTTATATTTCTCTGAAATTTCCCCTCTGCAACTCCGAAGGTAAAGCTTATGCAGTCGGTACAATTTCTACAGATGTGAGCGATCGCAAACTTGCCGAACTCACCCTAGAAAAAGCCAAAGCAGAACTAGAAATAGAAGTCGAACAGCGCACCCTATTCCTCAAACAAGCCAACGAACTCTTGCGGTTTGAACTGGCCGCCAGAGTCCGCGGCGCCATCACAGTCAGACAAATGACGGCTCAAGTAGCCCGACACGCCAGAACTGTTGACGGCATTCTCGGCGCTTCTCTTGACCTAATTTTTCTAGTAGATCGATCTGGAAAATACACCTATGTCAGCCGCACCGCCGCTCAAGCCGCCGGCATGAACCCCAGAGAAATGATTGGCAAAACCTGGCAGGAATTAGGCTGGTCGCCAACAATTATGCAGCGGGTTCACCAAGAATGCGACGGCATATTTGCGACAGCCGAACCCGTGAAAGGCGAAGTAATTGTCCCCACGGCCAACTGGGGAACCCGCGACTACGAGTACATTCTCAGCCCGGTTTGTGCGACAGACGGCAGCGTCGAAGCCGTAGTGGCGACACTGCGGGATATCACCGAACGCAAAGACGCGGAGGAAGCGTGGCAGTTGGCAAAAGAAGCAGCAGAACTCGCCAACCGCGCCAAGAGTGCTTTTCTGGCAAACATGAGCCACGAGTTACGCACTCCCCTGAATGCGATTATCGGCTACAGCGATATACTGGTGGAAGATGCCGAAGAGTTAGGCCACTTAGAGCTAGTCTCGGATTTAGACAAAATTCGCACTGCTGGCAAACACTTGCTGCGGCTGATAGAGGACATTCTCGACATTTCCAAAATTGAAGCTGACAAGATGGAGATTTACCTCGAAAGCTTCGATGTTGGAGGTTTAATCGAGGAGGTGGTAACAACTATCAAACCGCTAATGGATAAAAACGGCAATACTTTGCAAGTATTGAGTTCTGACAATATCGGCGCGATGCACGGCGATTTGATGAAAGTGCGGCAGGTAATGCTGAATTTGCTCAGCAATGCTGCTAAATTTTCTGCTAATGGGGCGATCGTGCTTACTCTAGAAAGAATTACCAGTCAAGAATTAAAAAATAAATATCAACCGAGAGTTGCTCAAATGTTAATTTTGGATGCAGACTTTTTAATTTTCCGAGTGACGGACACGGGCATCGGCATGACACAAGAACAGCAAGAGCGACTGTTCCAACCTTTTACTCAAGCTGACGATTCAACTACTCGCAAGTACGGGGGTACTGGTTTGGGACTGGCTATCAGCCAGCGTTTTTGTCAGATGATGGGCGGCGATATTGAAGTTACTAGCGAGTTAGATTGCGGTTCTACTTTTACTGCTTGTCTGCCTGCTTCATTGTTTAAGCGATCGGAATTTTAATAATTTTGCAGAAATAAGAGAAGAGTCGGCGGTTGAAACCGCTACTATACAAACAATGTCCGCCTCCGCGGACTGAAGAATAATAAAATTAACTTCCAGGCTCCAGCCTGGGAACATAAATCTAGAGGCTCTGCCTCGGTTGGAAACATGGAGGCAGAGCCTCCGGATCTGCATTACTAGGCTGGAGCCTAGTAACGAGTAATTTAAAATTATCTGCGTTTATCCGTGTTTATCTGCCTTACATCTGCGGTTTCTGTATCAATGAATGATTTATGCAATCTTGTCTAATAATATGATGAATATGATGAATTACCCCAAAATGCGCCACGAAAATCAAGTTTCTCCCCGCAGGCATGGCATTTTGACAAAAAGTTTATTTTTGTTCCCGATCGCCTGTTCTGCGTGCCTCGGAGCCTTGCTGTGGGGACAATCTGCGGCTTTTTCCCAGCAGCCGGCTTGCCCGACTGGCAACGCTGCTAATTTGCCGTCGCCCCCGCTTTCGCAAACCGAAAAAAGCGTGCCGAGTCTGTGGTTAGCTCAAAAACAGTTTGGCGGAAAATTGCTCGATCGCTGGTTTGTCGATCCCGGCAATACTTGGGTAATTCTCATAGTCAATCGCCAACTTTGGAGTTTGCTCGATTATATGGAACGCTATCAGTTTGTTAACCGCTTTGGCACTGTCGCCAACGATTATGGTTACAATGTGCGAGTTTGCAACCGTCAAGGCACTGCTTTGGCAGTTTATTCGTGCAAGGGCGATCGGCTTAACTGTCGGATTGATTTAGAATCTCTCTCAAATCCAGGTATTCGAGGAAGGGTGAAAGGATTTTAGTAGGGTGGCTCAGCCGTGAGTTATGTTTTGGATAATCGATAAATCAAGAGTTCACACAGCTTACATTTGAGCTAATAAAATGTAGCTTATTAGTCACGTACAAAATAATGAAAACAAACCTTGAGCTTCCTGCTGAATTAGAACCTTTTCGCCAAGAAATTGAAAGTTCAGAAAAGCCTGTTATTAAAATCACTTACGAACGAAAGGCGACTGATTTCTGGTCAAGCAAATTTGGCGGAGTGCCTTACTTGCCGAAAGGTTACGATTTTCCCAAAGATAGTGATGGAAAATATATGCACCTTTTGGCACAACTCAATTTTGAGGAAATCTTTGCCCAAGTGCCATATTTAGCGCCTTTCCCCAAAAAAGGAATTTTGCAATTTTATATTAGTAACAATCTAGGTTGGTATGGAATGGATAGAGAGAAGTTGGACAATCAAAAAGATTTCAAAGTATTGTACTTTTCAGAAATTGACAGAAATAATTGTCAAACAGATTTTGCTTTTTTGTTGGATATCAATGAGAGCTATTCAACTTTAAACAATCCAAAATTTAGTGCCTTGCAATTTGTTGACGCAAATAATTGTCCGATTGATAATCCTTTTAGTGAGCATATTTTTGAACGTGATTATTTACCTTTAAAGCACCAATATGTGAACAATTCTCAAGAATGTTTGGCTTTACAGTTTAGTCCTGACAATGAGTGCGTTTGCCCAGAAGACTATCAAATTAATAACATTTTTGAAAAACAAAAACTTGAACAATTCTTTGAGGTAATGAGTACAGATAATTACAAAATATTTGATTGGTATTATGCTAATTTATACGAAATTCACCATAAAATAGGGGGATACGGCTACTTTACGCAAACTGATCCTCGTGAGTATAGTCCGCAATACAAAGACCATAAAGTTGTAATCTTACACATGATTAGTGATGATGAGATTTGTTGGGGTGATTGTGGAGTAGGTAACTTTTTGATTCGTGCTGAGGACTTAGAAAATTTAGATTTTTCTCAGGTGATTTATAATTACGATTGTTCTTAAAATTAAAATACTAACACTTTCCGCCCCTGCTGTTTTGTTTGTTATTTCACTGCAGTTTGTTGCTTTGCTACACACACAAGGCTGGTGACTGACGAACCCTACGGTTTAAGGTGCGTCAGTTTTGATGATTTTCTCGGCGCTTGTGGGCTGGTGACTGACGAACCCTACATTTTAACTTTTAACGACTTGCCTAGTTTCTTGCCAGAGCGATCGATATTGGGCAATACCAGCATCCCCAAAAGGCAGCATAAAGTCGCTAGCAGCAAGAATCTTAGCATCCGGCAACAACACAGAATTAGTGCGAACAGCTTCCGGCAAATCTTCGGGTTTCATGCCGACAATTATCGGCGAACTAGCCTTAGCCAGCAAAGATAATTGAGGAGCAACCCGAGGTTGTAAGCAAAAATCAATCCATTTTTCCACTAACGAAACTGGATTCCCTGATGCTGGTTGTACCCACAAATCTGTCCAAAGTGCAGTTCCCGAAACCGGAACTACTAAAGCAATATCCTTTTGAGTTTGCAGCAGTGGGAGCAAGTCTCCAGATGAACCAACTGCCAACCAAGTATCGCCTAAAATTAATGGTTGCAGGTAAGCGTCGGAACTGTAAAATTTAACTTGTCGGTGCAGATTTGCGAGTTCTTTTTTGAGATTGGGGACTTTATCTAATTGCTGCGTATTGTAAGATTTCCCTAGTTTTTTTAATGTTAAACCGATAACTTCTCTGGCACTGTCCGGCAGAGAAATTAGATCGCGCAATTCTGAGCGCCACAAGTCTTTCCAATCTGTCGGAGTCCACCCCAAAGGCTTAAATTTGTCGGTTCGATACGCAATTACCGTACTTCCCCAGCGGTAAGGTGCAGCCCACACTTTACCTTGAGGATCTAATTTACCCTCATCGTTGCGCCTGACGAGTTTTTGCCATCTTTCGGGCAATTTTGGCCAATTAGCAAACTTAGCAGGATCGATCGGCTTAATCAATTTTTGCCTAATTGCCAAAGTCAGCCAGTAATCTCCCAACATCACCAAGTTAGCTTGATTTTTTGATTCGGGAACCCGTTTCCACTCCTGCAACAGGGCGAATAATTCTTTTAATTGTCCTTCTTGCGTTACCTGCAAAAGCGGAGACGGTTGTACATCGCGGCTAAATTTGCTTACCAGTTGGGCCGGAATACCGTTTTTGAGCGATCGAATTTTGAGACTGGGCTTCGAGTCACACCCTGCCGCCAATTGACTTAAAGTTAGGGTGGCGGCCCCCAATAGCAAAGACCTTCGTTTCACCTGTCAATCCGCTTTTCTAAATATTGACCCATCTTTTTGTGTTCTACAGCCGAGGAAATAATTGTTTGTCGAGTCCGGTAGTTGGCGCCGATTTATCTTATTTCTTTTTCAAACACAGAGCCATTGTACTCGGTTCTGCTGCGCTGTGAGTCTGTTTGACCCAAAGCATCCAGGATACAAGCCCCCGAATTTATCCGTGGGCTCAATGCTTCAATGCTTCAATTCTTCAATTCTAAAATCTAAAATCTAAAATCGATTGGCTCTTCCCTGATTTTACCTTCTACTTTGTCGATCGAGCTTTCCGATGCGGAAAACTCCCTCAACTTAACGCCTAATTTCTCTGCGAAAAGTTACTTTGAGCCAGTTGTGCTCGCCAGCCGGGTCGATCGACTGCATCTGTGTTACATTTTTTAATATAACGAAACAACGAGAGCGCTGCCATCTGCCGTTGGATGACGCTTTTTACACAACCGAAGTGAAAAATTCTTTTTAAATCGGCGACAGCTTAATAACTAAAAAAACTCAAAATCCATTCATCTCATATGTTGCACCATTCTCAATTAGCCTTTTAGCAACAGGCTTTTCGGCCTGTTCCACAAGAAAATTTATGTTTTGTGGAACGGGCCGGAGAGCCCGTTCTTGAGAATGGTGCAAGATGTGAGTTCATCTGAATCCCGAAAGCACTGGCGAGAGCGAAGTCAATCTAATAGGACGCTCTGCGATCCGACTCTCTGAAACGCGACGTTTTAACTCTGATAGAAGGTTTGAACGAAGTATGGAGGTTAACCAACCGGTTTCTGTGTCCAAGACTCTCTAAAACCTAAAATCTAAAATCTACAATCGACCCACGAATGGCGAGCGATTATCTTCAAGCTGGCTCCCTAAATCTACCGTCAGGATTGGGAACACAACAATTACCTCAAAAATTAAATAATTTAGTGATAAATCCAAGTTATGTAAAGATTTACCTAAAATGTAAAGATATAAGTTACGAGCCAAAGGATGATTGTATGGAAGCGCTCCGCCAGCAAGTTACAGTATTGAGCCAACAAGTCGAGGCCCTCTACAAACTCATAGAAAACCTCAATGAAAAGCTTTTGGAGTCGGCCAAGGAGACGAAGCTGACCCAGCAACAGAGAAACGATGGCTCTGGAACGCTAGGAAATGAAAAAACCTCGCCATATCAAAGCTACAGAAGTATCGATGGCCTCCTCGAACACAAGGACATACTGTTAGATGACAGCTACTTCGACAAAAATTCTCAAAGCCTGGAAAAAGAGCTGAGCGCCGAGATTCAAATCCAGCGCTTAACAGCTCAGCTAACAGCAGCTTACAATCGAATTGCCGCCTTGGAAGAACAGTTGCTCTCCAAAAGAATGCACTCGCAACATCTAGGCGGACCTAATTAAATATTGCTAGCGGGGATCGGGCATTAATCTCAAAAAAAATACAATTTGCGTTGATTTATGCTCGTCTACTTATAGAGTTATTGCAGAGAGTTTTTTCGGTCGGGGAATTAACAGGAAGAATACTGCATGAAAGCGAGATATTGTGTAGAAATAGGAAGGCTATTTCTTTGGTGAACAAGATTTTTTTTACAAACCGCAGAGGGCGCAGAGGACGCAGAGAAAGAGAAGAAAGAGAAGAAAGAGAGAAGTTCACAAATCTGGCATCGATTCTTATAACTATCTACTTAATGTTTAATCTCACACCGCGAGGCTAAAGCTTCAACAGCTTGAAGGAGTTGAGTTGGAGTCCAATTTGCAGTCAAGCCACTGGCGATCGCACACGCACCCGCACCGACACCTTCCTTAACATAGCCGCGATCGTAAGCTTGCAGTTGCCCGTAGCGAGATCCAGCAAAACTTAGCTGCGCGGCCAACAGAGGCACACTGCCGATATCATTAGCAAGTCCTACAGTGTCTCCTGTAGGGTCTTCGGCTACCCAGCGCGTAGTCCCCACCGCGACTTGTTCGGGACTCCATAGCAGAGCATATTCACGGGCTAAGGCTTGCATCAAAGCGTACACTGCCAGCATTTGCGTGCCCCCGGCCAGAAGCACCCCGCAAGTCCGACTCGCGGCGATCGCCATTGCCGCCACCGCTATTTGCATCGGATCGCCCACCGCCGCTACCAATTCCAGGGGAGTGCTGTTTTGTCCGTTAATTTCCCACTCAGCATTATTGAGTCCCGCTGTCACCGCAGCCAATTTTTGAGCGTGATTGCAGCGAGGATGAGAACTATTAACTTTGCCCGCCGCTGCAATACCCAAACCCATTAACACGCCCAAAGCAGTAGTCGTTCCCCCAACTACGCACTCCCCTAAAATTAAATAGCTACCATTAGTTTGAGCAGCCAATTTAGCTCCCCAAATTAATCCTTGTTCGAGCAAATGTTTGACTGTTTCGAGTTCTAAAGCATTCCCAGAAATCAGACACTTTGCCGGAGTGCCGCCCAAATCAATTGCAGGTACGGGAGGTGGGAGGGGCAAACCAGCATTAAATAGGTAAAGGGGAAGTTCCAAAGCTTCGACTACAGCGCGAGATATTAGTACCGGCGAGGCACCCGCTTCTAGGGGCGGCAAAGGATATTGGGGCGACGGTTGGGGGCCGTTATACAAAAATTCTGCATCGGCTAAACAAGTAAATTGTCGATCGTGCGGGGTTGCTCCTGCTGCTGAAATCCCCGGAATTAATCCAGTAGCGGTAAATCCTAACACGCAGGCAAATATCGGTTTTTGTCCCCGATAGCGATCGAGCCATCGCTGCCCCTGTTCTATTTCTGTATAAATATGAATCATAAATTAGTCATTAGTCATGGGAATTGGGAATTAATTATTAGTTATTTGTTAGTTCTTAGTTGTTGGTTTTTAGTTATTCGTTTGCCCATTATCCCTGACCCCTTACCCCTTATATCAAGCCCGGTACTAGCGGACGTGATATGATGTGTCCTGTTTATGAGCCCCCACAACATTTGCAACCGATCCTTAAAGCTTAGGTTCGACTGGTTTTTAGTTGTTGCTCCTGTGCACTTACGGCGATCGCCCTATGAAGTTGGCTGCCATCGGGATGCCCTCTCAACAGAATCTTTCTTGTATGCAACTTCCTGTAAAAATGGTAGAAATCGGTTAATCCGTAGTTGGTTTGACTGGGAGCGTAAATATTGGCAATAATCATGGTTAAAGGAGATATTTACATATTTTACGCGATAGTTAACTAATTATTTTAGTTCTCCTCGCCGTCGTACTTAAAATTTTTAAGGGTGACGCAGGCGCGATCGTCTTTCACTCGCCGCTCGCGATCTCTGTAAACTTCCGCGATCGTACTTATACGGTTTTAATTAAATCCTCACCAACTTGTGAGGCCATATTGTGTCAATTAGTAGCCTTCGTATTTGTGCAGGCACAAATATAGTGTACCTGCACAAATCCTGTCTAGAGTTGCATTTTCTATATTTTTCAAAAGATTCGCCCACAAGTTGTAGGTCCTGGGATCTATCTAATAACAGAACATTCAGACGCACCCTTTTAGTTAAGTTATCAATTCAGCACTCAAGCGTCAATCTTAAAAGGGCTCGCTAACTGCCCCCTGGCGCACCCCCTGCTTGACCTCTGAGTACAAAAATTACTCCCGTCATAATTAGCGCCACGCCTACTAACCGCAGCGGTGGCAACGGCTCGTTAAATACAATTTTGCCGCCCAAAACAGTAAACAGGTAACTGATTGACAGTAAAGGCGAGACTATGCTAATGTTAGCGCGGGACAAAACTACGATAAAACCGATCGAAGAAATTGCGTACAGAGAAAGACCTGCTATTATCAAAGGCTGAGTAGCCATTGCTATAACTTTTTCAACTAAATTAGCAGCGCCGATGGGCCCTAAAACTTTTGCTCCAGCCTTCAGAGTAAATTGACCCAGGACGCTGCACAAAATGGCAGCAAGCAAAACCAGAAAAACGCCTCTATTCATGAGTTCACCAAGATAATACTACAGATCGAGAATGGCCCGGAACAAACTCTCCTAAACAGCTTTGATTAAGTTTTATTGAGTTTTGTTCGCTACCCATATTTTAAACATACATACTGGAAATGCAAGTATTGTCGATCGCCAGCAACAGTAGAACAAACATATGGCAGAACAGACCAACGCCAGCGGGGAATACACTCTCGAATTATCGATACTCATGCCTTGCCTGAACGAGGCAGAAACTTTAGAAATCTGTATCCAGAAAGCGCAGAAGTCCCTGCGCGAACTTGATATTGCCGGCGAGGTCATCATAGCAGACAACGGCAGCACTGACGGTTCTCAAGATATCGCTACCAGAATGGGGGCGCGAGTCGTACCCGTAGCAGCCAAAGGCTACGGCAGCGCCCTGATGGGAGGCATAATCGCAGCGCGCGGACTCTATATTATCATGGGCGACGCTGACGACAGCTACGACTTTTCTAGTCTCGGCGCTTTTGTCGAAAAATTGCGGGGAGGGTGCGATTTAGTGATGGGAAACCGCTTTCAAGGCGGCATCAAACCGGGGGCAATGCCACCACTGCACAAATACTTAGGAAATCCGGTACTTACTTGGGTGGGGCAGCTATTCTTCTCCAGTCCCGCCGGGGACTTTCACTGCGGATTGCGGGGTTTCAGGAGAGACTCAATTTTGAAACTCGACTTGCAAACAACGGGGATGGAATTTGCCAGCGAAATGGTCGTCAAAGCCTCTCTGTACAAGTTGCGAATCACAGAAGTCCCCACCGTACTCTCTCCCGATGGCCGCAGCCGTCCGCCGCACCTGCGAACTTGGCGAGATGGCTGGCGGCACTTGCGATTTCTGTTGCTTTACAGTCCCCGATGGCTGTTCTTGTATCCGGGTGCTTTCCTGATGATTGTGGGTATAATAGTTGGCATTTGGCTGTTGCCCGGTACTCAAAATATCGGGAGTATCAGCTTTGACGTGCATACACTGCTGTATGCTGCGATCGCAATTATCATCGGTTTTCAAGCAGTAACTTTCGCTTTCTTCACCAAAGTTTTCGCCATCAGTGAAAAACTGCTGCCCGAAGACCCCAAACTCAACAAAATATTTCGCTATGTCACCCTAGAGACAGGATTGATTTTCGGAGTCACACTGATATTAATCGGAATAGTTGGCTCGTTCTTGTCATTAACTATCTGGAGTGAAACTGCTTTTGGTTCTCTCGACCCTTCTAAAACTCTGCGTTTGGTTATTCCCTCGCTCACTTGCCTGACTGTCGGTTTGCAGATGGTTTTGTCGAGCTTTTTTCTCAGCGTGCTGGGGTTGAAGCGCAGGTAAAACACTTAAAAGTACAGTTTTGTTATAAATTTCACGAAAGATGATTTAAATTGCCCAAATGCTGTGTTAAATCGAGCGCGAACAATCGGGCTTCAACCAGGTTGTCAGTTCATCTCAAAGCTAAAATTATATGACACTAACTGAAAACAACTCCAGCGAGTATGTTGGCCCCAAGCTAGGCGGTTTCGCAACTAAACTATCTTTGTACGCCCGCCAAAAAATGTTCGATTTGCTCATGGGATTAGCCCATCCCAGCGCCGACACAACGGTGTTGGATGTAGGAGTAACTTCCGACCGCCGCGAAGACTGCAATTTCTTTGAGAAACTTTATCCGCATAAGGACAAAATCACCGCAGTCGGTATGGAAGATGCTGTGTTTTTAGAAGAAGAATATCCAGGTTTAAAATACGTCCGTTCTGATGGATTAAGCTTGCCATTTCCCGACAAAAGTTTTAATTGAGTCGTGAGTTTTGCCGTAATCGAACACGTCGGGAGTCGGACTCAGCAACAAGCTTTTGTTCGGGAACTTTGCCGCGTCGGCAAAACTTGCTGCATCACAACTCCCAACCGGTGGTATCCCGTAGAATTCCACACTGCTGTTCCCCTCATACATTGGCTGCCCCCCTCTTGGTTTCGAGCGTTGCTGAAATTGCTCGGTCAACACTTTTTCGCCCAAGAGGAAAATCTCAACCTTTTATCTGAGAAAGATGTGTTAAAGATACTGCCAGCAGATGCTCGAATTTCTACCAAACATTTCCGGCTTTTCGGTTTGATATCTAATCTGCTCTTTTATGTCATCTAAATATTTGCTACTTACGCTGAACTCCCAAATCCAGCACAAAATTTTCTCCGTCTGCATAAAGCTTCTTTCTCGTTTTTGCTAGTTGTTGCACGTTATCCCGAAAGTCGTGAGCAAGTTGTGATTGCAGTCTAAACCAAGATGACAATCCAGGCGCTGAAGTATCTACATTTGGCGGATGATTGAGACTCCAAGACGAATAAGCTATGTATCGAATAGATTTTGAAACTAAATAGTTCGCTAAAGCTTCATCGCCTTTGAAGACAGGCATTCCGGGAGGCAAACTTGCTCCTCCGGGCCAGTCAGCTAGGAGAATTTGATTGCGTTTAAAATCGAGGATAAAAGGTGTATCTAGCCTGGTTAAAACTGTTTCTCCCTGGGGAATAGACTGTTGCAGCGCTGCATACTGCAACTTTTGCTTAGCTGAAACTAAAGATGGATTCGTTAGTCCGAATTTAATATTTTTCACATAAGCTGAATAAGTATTTTTAGTGATCTCCCAATCGTAGCTGATTGTAAGACCTGCACAAAATACAGCGGCAATAAAAAAGTTAGGAATCCCGTTTGTATTTAACACTCCTGTATCCGTCATGGCAATCATAATTAATATGATAATTGCCGGAAACAGGTGAGAGAATGAATAGCGAAAAGGGTCGGCATTTTCGGTAAGCACCCCTACAACAACAGTTGCCACTAGCGCTGCAACTGTCATAGATAAAGGTGCTTGGCGGTTCGAGAACGAGGATTCTGCTGGTAAATTAGCCAATTTCAGAGGTCGGATACTTAAGCTCAAGCAGCCGAGCAATATCAGTATAAAAACGTAAATACCTCTGAATGCTGCGATGGCTGTTTTAACAGTTCCCAAGAGTGTCGAACCTGATTTGAAAGTAATGCCGTAGGCGGAGGCGTGATAGCCTTTTCCCAAAAGAGGATACAATAAAGTACCTGAAGATTGATACAAAGAAATCATCCAAGGTAGGAGAAATATTCCTACTAATACTGTCGCCAGCGCGAATTCCCAAACAACTTTTTGTTGGGTCTTTGAGCTAATAAAATAGCAAAGGTAGCTAACTGCCAATACAATAGCCGAGGCTGGAATTAGAGAAGATTTTAACGTACAAATTGCGGCGGAGATTAAAGCAATAATACAAGCATTGGAAACCCAAGAGTTGCAGTCTATTTCTTTGGTGTCAATGGTTCTAAACAAACTTAAAAATAAAGCTACAGGCAGCATACTACTTGTAGTGTTTGCCTTGGGTACAGCAATCAATAGGACAAATAAAATTGTAAATATTACTCGTCTAGTGGAGGCTGGATGTTCTTTGAAAAATCCGATAATTAGTCCGATCGTAATTATCAGCGCTAAACCCGGGTCTATGATGTTTAAATTAGTGTCAGAAAGTACGCTGACAATGAAAGTATGGAGAAATGACTGTCCCCCCAAAGATACTATTCTTCTTTCGCTAAAAGGCTCTAGGCCCATAGAACCGAGTTGCAGCATTTTGTGGGGAAATACTAAGTAAGCGTGGTAGTCATCGCTGGTATTAAACCCGTCAGCATACACCATGTTGGCAAAGTTGAGTCTGCCTGTATACACCCATCCCGCGTATTGGATAAAAATCAGTAGGCTGACAGTCGCAATGCCTGCTAAGACTATTTTATCTTTGCGACTTTCTTGAAATAGCTGTGAGAGATTACTGGCGATTGATTGTCTGTGATTTATCAAATCTACTAGACAATAAATGAGTCCCAAACCTAAAAAAAATAAAATTGTGGGTGGCGAGATATTCCAAGTTGCGTTTAATACACCGCCAATGATAAGGCTCAAGGCTAGACCCCAACCTGCTCTTTGTCCCCAGTCCGTTCGCTGGTTGGGAAACAGAATGTGGTTGAGGAATTTCCCCCAACCGATGAGGGAGAAAAGCAGGCAAATACCGTAGAAGAATGATATTAGGTATGGAACCATTGCTGTCAAAGCCTATTATATTAAATTGTTAACTTGTGGAGGGATGATTTGTTAAGTTTTGGCGGTGTGTTAGGAATCGTCTTTTATCTTAGAAGACTGTGTGAATTTTGTCAATATACTGTTTTTTGTGTTCGTTGCTGAAGGATGATTTAAAGGTGATTACTATTGATCGGATTGGATACCGGACAGAAATTTATGGGGAGCATCTCACCTTTGCAGCCCTCCGCTAGAAATTGGAGTTTTGAGGCAGGAGGCAGGAGGCAGGAGGCAGA
>NZ_JAUBOZ010000072.1:0-8589 GCF_036700475.1 Microcoleus sp. T2B6
GTCCAAAAAGGACGGGCGGGACGCCCATCCCACAATAACAATTAAAATTGTAAGTTATTTAATTCGCGATCCTAAGTGAGCGCGTCACCCATTTTGAGTTGGGAAATGTCTATTATACAAAAAAAAATCACCAAGGCTTCGCCCTACAAAAATTTATCTTAAATTTAACCAATCTTGAATTTCTTGCGCTAACCAAGCCGCCTCAACCTCTTTCAAATTTGTTGCTAAAGTATAAAAGTAAGTTCCCCTCTCGTTACCTGAACGAATCCTGATTTCATTTCCCTGATAAGTATTGTATAGAAAAGCACCCAAAATCTCAGAAACTTCCCCCCTTTGTCCTAAATAACTCCAACCAAATATCTGATGTTCCAGTTTAAAGTAGTTCCGGTTAAAGGTAATTTTAGTACCATTGCCCAAAATCTTAACTAAGATACTTGCTATAAGCGGAAAAAATCCTAATCCCATAGTCACATTTACTTGCAAATATGCTAAGACTATCGGCCAAGATAGCAGTATAGTTAATATTCCTATAAAAGCACCTGAAAAAGGCTTTCTGACTAAACGAGACGGAATTTTAATCTTTAACTCGGTCGCTGATTTGCTAACTTGAATGCGACTGTGACGCGGTTTAGCAATTTTCCTCACAGTCTCAATTTGAAGATTAGCCCCTTGTATGTTTCCCGATTTCAAAGCTGCTAAAGCCTCTCTAGCCTCGCTGAAACGCTTTTCTAACGCGATTTCCGTCATCTTCTCAATCCAGCTTACCAAACTAGGACTCACACTCACGCGATCGCTAAACTGAATCCGAGAATCTTTCTGTGGCAAATCCGCAGGAGTCACCCCCGTTAACAAATGAATTAAAGTAGCTCCCAAAGCATACAAATCCGAAGCCGCCACCGCCCGCCCCCAAAACTGTTCTAAGGGTGCATAGCCACTCGTTCCTACCACTGTAAACGTTACACCTGTCACCGCCGCTTGAGCTTGTACCGCACCAAAATCTACTAGATAAACCTGCTGATTTTCCCCCAAAATTAAATTACTCGGCTTAATATCTCGGTGCAAAACCGGGGGACTCAATTCATGCAAATAAATTAAAATTTCTAGCACTTCAGTGGCAATTTTTCGTACTTGTTTTTCTGAAAAATGCTGACCATTTTCTAAAAAGTCCTGAAGCGAAAACCCCGGAATATAATCTTGCACTAACCCAAACCAAGGGAATCCTGCTCCGGCTTCCCGCTCCAGGGAAAAATAATCTCGATAGCAAGGAATGCGGGGATGATTTAGCGCCTGCAAAACTTGTGCTTCTCTTTCAAAAAGCTTGAGTTCTTCCCACTGCATTTCCGGGCTAAAAGCTAACATTTTCAGCGTCACCTGTTCTTGAGACTCTAAATCTACTGCTAGCCAAGTTTGATGACCGGCCGCTGTGCGTCCTAAACGCTGTTGCAATTGATAACGTTCTTGTAAAATTTTTCCGGGATTTAACACAGCCTAGTCCTATTTTGTTTAAATATATGAAATTTCCTTAACTATTAAATTAACTATTTTGCCGACAGCGTTAAATTGCTAGTACAAGTAATTATCCGTGGATTTCTCCATTCGGCATAATTGTACCGCGCCACTGAGCACCCGTTAAATTAGCAGTGCTCAAATCTGCCCTAATCAAATTTGTGCGGTGCAAAATTGCCTCCCGAAAATCTGTTCTAGCCAGGTAAGCATCAGTCAGATCAGCTTCACTCAAATTTGCCTGATTCAAATTAGCTCGACTCAAATCAGCCCGCACCAAATTAGCGCGACTCAAGTCAGCCATAACTAAATTAGCATTGCTCAACTTAACATCAGGAAGAAATGCACCCCGCAAGTTAGCGCCAGCAAATTCAGCATCAATTAACACAGCTCTTTCCAACTTAGCATTTGTCATTACAGCCCAAGAAAAATTTGTTTCTACCAAAGTTGCTTCAGTCAAAAATATGCCATCTAAAATAGCTTCGCTCAAATTCGCCTGAGTCAGATTTGCTTCCCCCAGAGATGCTTCTGTCAAATTCGCGTGACTGAGATTAGCTTTAGTCAAATCGGCACCTTGCAAATTGACGCCCCGCAAATCGGCACCTTGCAAATTTGTACCCCGCAAATTTGCACCCTCAAAAATCCGCACCTCCTTCCGCAAATTTGCACCCCGCAAGCACGCCCCGCGCAAATCGGCACCTTGCAAATTCACACCTCGCATATCTGCATCGCTCAAATTTGCATCAATAAAAACTGCCAAAGAGATGTTGGCTTTGCGAAAGTCTGCACCTTGCAAAGTCGCTCCGTGGAAGTCTGCATCAGACAAATTTGCTCCGCTCAAGTTCGCTTGATTTAAGTTAGCACCGCACAGCTTTGCATTAGTTAAATTTGCGCGCTGAAGGTTAATTCTGCTCAGGTACGACATCGCTAAGTTTGCACCCCAGAGGTCAGCATTACTTAAATTGACGCCAATTAAATCGGCACCGCTCAGGTATACCCCTCTGAGATTCATACCTTGAAAATCTAGTTCTCCTGATGTATATCGCCTTAAAATTTCGCTGGCATTCATATTTTTTTGTTGTTAATTAGGTACAATCTGCTATTTCTAGGCTGCTTAAATTTCTGTTCGCGCAGGCGGACTTAGTTTGTGTAGCGCCAGACTTGAGTCTGAGAAATTTGATGAAATTTCTTGAATTTCAGTTGACGCAGGCCGACTTAGTTTGTGTCGGGAGCATCTCACCTTTGCAGCCCTCCGCTAGAAATTGGAGTTTTGAGGCAGGAGGCAGGAGGCAGGAGGCAGAAGGAAAGAGGAAGAAGGAAAGAGGAAGAAGGAAGGAGCCAGAAGAAGGAAGGAGCCAGAAGAAGTATTTTTACAAATATGAGATGCTCCCGTTTGTGTCACCCCAGACTTGAGTCGAGCGTTTAATGAGTTTGATTGACAAATTCTTGAGTCCAAAAGACTGTTTTGTTGCCTAACTGTCGCCCGTGAATTTTCACATGAGTAAGATATTTGGATTTTAAAGTACACAGTTTTTTGTGAATGTAGGTAGCTGTAGCCTGTTGGTTTGGTACTTCAGCAGACTCCAGAATCACATGGAGCCAACCGTCTTTAAATCCTACTGTAGCAGCAATTCCTTTAGGCTGTAGCAATTGATTAATCAATTGGGCGATCGCCTTTGGTTTGCCTTGTTTTGCCATTTCCAGAAGCTGATACTGATTTGCTTTATGGCTCGAGTTTTCCTGCGGGATGTCTGAAATATTGTCAACCAAGTTTTCTGTGCTTTCAGAAGGATATTTTCCGCTTTCTTTTGACTCCAATTCGCTCAAAATTTCCAGCAATTTATCGGTAAACTTCTGAACTTTTCCTACATACTCTCGGAGATTTTTATATTTCCAGTACAAACGCTCCTCTACACTTCCCGTAGAAATTTTTCCGTTCAAAGCAGCTTCTAACTGGGTGAATATATTTTCTATTTGCGCCGTTGCGGAGTTAGCACTTTGACTGACTAATTCTGTCATTTCTTCTTCCAATCCCAACTTTCGTTTGATGGAATCGCTAATATTTATAATAACAGGAGCCGCCGGTTCTAAAATTTCGATAATAGTCGGCATTTCTGCAACGGGGAAGGTTTCTACGATTTCCGGTCTGAACTCGGTAGCATAATTATTGCTGGTTTCGGGTTCTTTAAACTGTAGATTTTCTGCCGTGTCCGGCACTAAGTAACTCTTCTGGGGGTCATAATGATAGTGAGGTGGAGCAGCTTGAAGGATGTGAGTAATCTCGCCTGGATCAAAATAATCGGTGCGCCTGTCCACCATCTCGCTCTCTTCATAAACACTGTTGTTTAAATGTGTCTGATCGTAATCTTCACTAGCCGAAGATTCGGCTTCATAGGATTCTTCCTGTTGCATTTTTGCGTAACAAGGATTCATCGCTTTGATGATTACGCTCGCAGCTTGATCGTTTTCATCTCTGTTGTCGAGATTGCTAGCAGTTCTGTATAAATGAGATTCCAGTTCGGCTAGGCTGCCACAGACATTAAACAGTTGTCGCAGCAGAGTGTCAAGTTCTTGAGTTTTCAGCAGTAGCCAGTCGCGATCGCTAAAAGTGAACTCGTGATAAAGACTCGAAAAAATTAGGATTTTCGCCCTCAGCGGATTTGTTTGCTGCAAAATTTTTTGTCTGACATCAAATAAAGGGCCGGGGTTTCTTGTCCTTTCTTCGCTGCTGGGTATTTCCGAACTAAAGTGATCGTCAAATGCGGGAGCTTCCTGACCGCCAAAACTAGATATGTTTATTTCTAATTTGGTGAAGTCTTCAAATTCATACAGCCTGCTAAGTTGACAGACTATGAGGTCTGCTACTAAAGCATACTCGGTTTTTTTATTAACCTTAGAGACTATACTATTTAAAACAGCTTCAATATCTTCTAACCTGCTGTATTTGGCGCACAGTTCTTCGATTAAAATCCTTACATCGGCGCTGGCGAGTTGGGCGGGGTCGTTTTCCCACAACTCTTTACAAGCAAAAAATATTATTTTTTTAATGCGCGAGAGATTCACGTCTTGTTCTAATTCGCGAACAACTTCATCTAAAATAGATAAAGCTTTCATAGTTTTCCTCCCATAAAAATACCCTGTCAACACTCAGCAAGAAATAATACAATTATACCACATTTGATAAATGCAAGACTTTGATGCGATCGTAATTGGCAGCGGTATTGGGGGCTTAGTCGCAGGCTCGATGCTAGCCCGCTACGGCAAGCGGGTTCTCGTCTGCGAGAGCCACATCATAGCGGGCGGGGCAGCCCACAGCTTTTCGCGCCGGGGATTTCACTTTGATTCGGGGCCTTCTTTTTATTGCGGTTTGACTGACCCCCGGTCGTTCAATCCTTTGCGGCAAGTTTTTGATGTTTTAGAGGAATCGATCGCAGCAATTTCCTACGATCCGCTGGGGCATTACCATTTTCCAGAGGGGAGTTTACCGATTTATGCTGATGCGAGAAGTTACTTAGATGCTGTAGCCAAATTCGCACCGCAAGGTGCTGTAGAATTACAGCAATTTCAACAAAACTTATTAGTTTTGTATGAAGCTTTGCGTGGGATTCCGGCTTTAGCGCTGAGATCCGACTGGCAGTTGATACCTGTTTTGCTGTCTCGGTACTCGCCTGCTTTGCTGAAGCTGTTGCCGCTAGTAGGTGCGATCGCGGGTTCAGCAGGTTCCTTGATGGATCGGGACGTGCGTGACCCTTGGGTGCGGCGTTTGATAGATTTGGAGTGCTTTTTGCTGTCGGGTTTGAAAGCGCACGGAACTGTCGCGCCGGAAATAGCATTTATGATTGGGGAACGATCGCGCTGTGCGATCGAATATCCTGTAGGTGGCAGCGGTGCGATCGTCGATGCTTTAGTCAGAGGTTTGCAGCGCTGGGGAGGAAAATTGCGCCTGGGATCTCCCGTCGAGCAAATATTAGTTGAAGCGGGCAAAACCACTGGCGTTCGCTTGAAAAATGGCGAAATTATTCGCGCCCCAATTGTTATTTCAAATGCCACAATTTGGGATACTTATACAAAGTTACTGCGGCCTGAAGATGTGCCGGAAAGCTACAGAAAAAGCGCTTTGTCGATGCCAGCAGTAGACAGTTTCATGCACCTGCATTTAGGAATTAAAGCCGAAGGACTCGAAGGTTTAACCGGCCACCACGTCGTCGTTCACGACAGCAAGATTGACATTACAGTACCCGGAAATACTTGCATGATTTCGATTCCTACAGTGTGGGATACAAGTCTCGCGCCGCCCGGACATCACGCCGTTCACGCTTATACATTGGAACCTTACGAAGGTTGGGAATATGGCGAATTGTATCAGCAGAAAAAGCAAGAGCGATCGCAATCTCTGTTTCAAGCTTTAGAAAAAATTATACCCGATTTGCGATCGCGGATAGTCTTAGAGTCGATCGGCACACCGCTAACCCACGCCCGATTTTTGCGCCGATATCAAGGAACTTACGGGCCTGCAATTGCCGCCGGAAAAGGCACATTTCCCGGCCCGCAAACACCAGTCAAAGGCTTGTATCGAGTGGGAGACAGCACCATGCCGGGAATTGGCGTACCCGCTGTCGCAGCATCGGGTATTTTGTGCGCGAATACTTTGGTAAATTCCGATGTGACAGCACAATTTTTGTAAGCGAAGGAAGTTCGGCAACGGATTATGTAACGGATGTAACGGATGTAACGGATGTAACGGATGTAACGGATGTAACGGATGTCAGGAAGAAGGAAGTTCGGCAACGGATTATGTAACGGATGTAACGGATGTCAGGGAGAAGGAAGAAGGGAGAAGGAAGAAGGAAGAAGGAAAATTAACTGGTTCCCTGCCTCTGGCTGGGAACCGAGATCCAGAGGCTCTGCCTCGCTGGCAAAAAAACAGGAGGCAGAGCAATAGTGAAATGCGTTCCCAGCCAGAGCCAGGGAACGAGGAAAACGAGGAAAAAACTACTTTTTACAAAATCTGCCTGCTGCCAAAACTGATTATCCACCAGCGGCAAAAGCGCCCATAATTGCGATCGACAAAGCCAAACCTGGCAACAGCAGCAATCCTAACATCAAAGCATCGTGTCCGCTCATCACTTTCTCCTGATATTTACCTTTGACATTATACTCTATAAACCGCCATCTTGCCTCGACCTTAATAATTAATTAAAACCGGCATATAGATTCAGGATTGACAGGGCAAATTTTATTAACTATGGGATTACCGCGCAAGTCCAGTGTAGTTAACTTTTGCAACGATTGCAGGGAACTGATATCAGAGATTTGATTGTTGTACAAGTCTAGTAAAAATAAATTATTTAAAGCTTGTAGCGCGCTGCTATCCGAAATCGGATTGTTGAACAAATAAAGTTCAGTCAAATTAGTTAAGGATTTCAGCGGACTGATGTCTGATATTTGATTGTTACCGAGGTTGAGTTCAATTAAATTAGTGAGCGATGTCAAAGGACTAATATCTGATATTTTATTTTGGAATAAAACCAATTTATTTAAGTTAGTTAGAGAAGCCAGCGGAGTCAGGTCAGATATTTCATTTCCGAAGAGAAACAGCGTTTTGAGATTTTTCAAGGAAGCCAGCGGGGTGATATCCGATATTTTATTATTGTAAAGGTAGAGTGTCTGGAGTTCAGTTAAATTTGCCAGAGGAGCGAGATCGGAAATTTGATTTTTGTAGAGAATCAGTGCATTTAAGTTAGTTAAATTTTGCACCGGAGTGATGTCTGAAATTTTGTTGTCAAACAAGACAAGTGCGGTAAGATTAGTTAAAACTGCTAGGGGAGTGAGGTCGGAGATTTGATTGGTATCGAGAACGAGTATACTCAGATTTATTAGAGATGAAAGCGGACGGATATCTGATATTTGATTGACATCTATAACCAGAGCTTTCAGGTTAGTTAAAGATTGCAGGGGAGCGATGTCAGATATTTGATTACTGCCGAGGATGAGATTAGTAAGTTGAGTGAAAGATGAGAGGGGGCTGATATCGGTAATTTGAAGATTTTTGAGGTTAAGTTCTGTTGTATTAGAAAGCAGTTCGTTAGCTCGATCGCACTCGGAAGTCTCTGATATTTGCAACAGTATGTCTACGGTATGTTTGGCACCGGGAGAGATGTTTTGTTTCTGCTTGCACCAATCGGAAAAGTTATTATAGGTTGTCATGGGCTGTGCTGCCTTAATCGATTTTAGATGGGATATTTGAAATTTTAGATATAGCGGTTCTCAAACGTGGTGAGGTATGGGGTGAGTCCTATGCCGATGCCCGATGCCCGATGCCCGATGAGCACCTCATGTTACTGAGAAAGGCTATAAGTATAGCAATTCTATTCCATTTGTGAATGAGATTTTTTTCGGGTTTTGAGAAATTTCAGCAAAAATTGTGTAAAGTAATCTTAACATCCTTAATTGCATTGCCTTCGCAGGAGCCAAGAGCCAACTATGACACCAGAACTAATTTTTAATGCCGGTAATCTGTTCGTTGTGCCTTTCTGGGCAATTATGATTTTATTACCAAACTGGGGAATTACCCGAAAAGTGATGAATTCCTTCATTCCGTTTGCAGTGCTCGCCGTTTTGTACATATATTTGTTTGGTAGCAGTCTGACTGCGGAAAATGCGGCTGCTTTGTCGAATCCCAAGTTAGCAGATATTGCTAAGTTTCTGGGGGAGGAAACGGCGGCGGCTACGGGATGGATACATTTTTTAGTGATGGACTTGTTTGTCGGGCGCTGGATTTATTGGGAAGGACAGCGGACAGGAGTTTGGACGGTTCATTCTTTGGCTTTGTGTTTTTTTGCGGGGCCGATGGGATTGCTTTCTCATATTGTAACTGCTTGGATTACTCAAAGGTTTTTTCCGAGTTCGGAAAGTCTTTCAGGGGCCGGTTCTGGAGCCCACCCCCAAGAAAATTGATGTATTGTGGAACGGGCTCTCTGGCCCGTTCGTTCCTAAGAATGGCGCAAGATATCAATAAGAATATAGATCGTAGCTAAACCCGCTCCTTGTATTTTGAAAGAGGTAGATGGCGGTTTACCGTTGGGT
>NZ_JAUBOZ010000072.1:8689-40211 GCF_036700475.1 Microcoleus sp. T2B6
GGGGGCGGGTTTATGAAATTATGGGTTTTAGGCAATTATTGTTGGTGAAACCCGCCCCTACAATCCTCGATCGCAGCGAGGTAGATGGCGGTTTAGCCTTGGGTGGGGGCGGGTTTATGAAATTATGGGTTTTAGGCAATTATTGTTGGTGAAACCCGCCCCTACAATCCTCGATCGCAGCTTGGAACTTTTACAAAATTTTACAAGATTAAGAATTGGCTAGGGGCAGCACTAAACTAGCGACAATTAAATTGTTTTCTAACATTTCTATAGAAAAGTTTCCCCCCATTAAGTCTACTGCTCGCTGACAAATTAAGAGATTTTGCACGATCGACCTATGGGAACTAGAAACCGCTAATATATCGGGTTCGGAACCGCCGTTGAAGGCAGCAATTAAGTGTCGATCGCACGCGCCGCTATCGATCACAGACAATTCTAACAAATCTTCCCCCAACAACTGAGAGCGAATCTCAATCTTGGCGCCAACAGCAGAGCGCCTGCAAGCCGTCGCCAGCAATTCGCACAGTATCAAATCCAGCTTGATACAGTCCCCGCGAACGCTCAAAGTCTGGCCTGCCGGCATCGACACAGCAGCTTCTCTGTGCACTTCCAGCAAGACTTGCGACTGTTTGACCAGGGGGGCCGTTCGATCGAGCGATCGCCTCAGCCAAGCGCTCACAGCCACCGCATCTTGTGCGAAGTGCAGCCGCCAATGTTCCTGTTTCAGCAGCAAATGAGTTGACCCCAAAGCATTGCCCATTTGCCGCAAAACCTGTTGGTATCGCAACATTTTCAGAGCATCCTTTTGTTCCTTCGCCGACTGCAAAATCGACTGACTCAACTCCCCCAACTCCTTCACCCCCGCTCCCACCGTGCGGTAAAACTCCTCAAAACGGCGCTGTTTGTACCAGTTGAGCAACTCCAGATCCAATCGCTGCGACTCGGCGGCTGATTGCACCGCCAAATACCTGCGCCACCAAGCCAACTGAGACGCCATCGAGCTGAGTAAACTCACCGACAACTCCGACCATTGGCGGCCCGGAGCGTCTGCAGCCACCACAACGCCCACCGGAGCGTGTTCTGGGGCCGTCCGCAGCGCCACCGTCATAATCTCGCCAATTCCCGGACTGCGGAGCCACCGCTTTGTCGCCAGTTGCAGTTGGCTCGTGCTCTGTTGCACCACGCAGTTAGCAGCCAGGGTTTGTTGGATCAAAGCATCTGTTTGGACAGGAATCACCGCCTCGGGATTGAGGGCAAATACGGGATTGGCAGCTACCGTCGCCACGATGGAACCTTCCTCATCACCGGGATTCCAAGTAATTACGGCTACTAAAGGACAGGAAATTGTCTGGGAAACGTGTTGAGCAAAGTTACGATCGAGCTTTTCTAGCGGCAACTCTGGGAACATCGTCGGTGAAGCAGCAGATATCTCTTGCTCAGATTGCTCATCAGGAGAATGGTGCAAAACCGCCAAACCCGATTTGAGCGATCGCTCAAATTGCTGATATTTGTCGATTGCCGAACTCTGCTGCCACGAGTGCAGGATCAATCCGAGTTGTTCGCCCACTAGCCGAACTAATTCTTGCTCAGATCGCCTCCAAGTGCGAGTTGCACTGTGCCCGACAACCAGCAAACCCTCGATCGATTTGCGATTGGCGATTTTCGATTTTAGATTGGGGTTTTCTCCCTCTGCCTTTTTCGCCCTAGTGTTCGATGCCAAAAGCGATCGCACCCCAGCTTCCCCCAACACTTCCCGCCAAGCGCCCAACCGCCCGTCTTCCTCCCAATTTTCAATAGCTAGAGGTGCACTTTCTTGCAACAGCCCCAAGTCAGCCACATCTAGGGCGTTGAGTGGCGACGGCACTGGCCTGCGATTGCGGGGCAAATGTTGGCAGACAATTTCAAAGCGATTTTGTTCTTCGCCGTACAGCAGCAGCAAAAAGTATTCGCATTTGAGCCGATCGCACAACTGTGCGGCGGTATTTTTCAAAGTCGCCTCCCAGTCAGCATCGCTGTAGATGGCGTGAGCTATTCCGGCAGTTAAATCTCGATCGATCTCAGTTTGTTGAATTTTCTCCTCCATCTCCGACATAGGAGCCGTCAGAGCCACTAACTGCGCCACTCCCCGCAGGTAATGCTTTTCATTGTCTTGCCAAATCCGGGGTTCGCTGGCTTCGACTGCCAAAAATCCCAACAATTCCCCTTCTGAAACAATCGGCGCAGCCAACAGAGAGCGAGCGCGGATTTGCTGCATCAACCGCCCCGTCAGCTCAGTTTTCAGAGAACTTTGAGATTCACCGATCCAAACCATTTCTTCCCGGCCCAAAGCCTGATAAAATTCGCCCAAGTCTTGGACGGTGATGCCCGAAGCCGGTCGGCCCGGCCCGCCCAAACCCGGAGTAACTTCGCGGTTGCTGACTCGGCGCCAAAAATAGCGTCGCTCTCGCTCGAACCAGTAAACATTAGTGCGTGTCGGCTCGATAAATTCATGAGTTTGTTCGACCACCGCTTGCAAGTATTGGTCGAGCGATCGCAATTCCCCCAACTGTGAAATCAGCGCAAAAAGAGACTCGTCTGGGTGTTTAACTTGTTGTCGCTGCCAGTCTTTTTCTATTTGGTAAAGAGCAGTTGCCAGCGCTCCAAATACGATCGCCAACTGCGTTTTTTCCCCCGACTTTGGCGACGCTCCCCATACCTCAGTTCCGAGCAAAATCACGCCGTAGCAGCGGTCTTTGTAGCGCAGCGGAAACAGAGTCGTGCCTTGAATATTGAAAGTTTGAGCTGCTTTGCGCCATTCTCCGGCTCGGTTTTCCGATCGCAAATCCGGAACTCCCACCGGGCGGAGCTGAATCACCACTTGTTCGAGCAAATCCCCCGGACTGAGAGCAAACCGCTGTTTGAGAAAAGACAGGTCGCCGTTAGGAGTTATGCCGCCTTTCCCGAACAATCTGTGGGCTTGTCGATCGTACAACCCGATCCAAATCAACCGCCAGTCAAATTCCGCTTGCAAGTAACCGAGTGTGGTCGAAAGTAGCACTTCCACATTCTCCTCTTCTCGGAGAGTCAGGAGAACGCGCTCTAGGGTCGCGATTTGTTCGTCTAAATCCTTTGGTCTTTGCTGCTGCCCCATTTCCAAGCTTCCCCGCACCTTGTCTAATTTAAAATTACTAGCTTAAATATTCAACAAATTAAAATGCAAAAGAGTCAACATATAATATAATCGTCTAACTTATCCTTCAATCTCAAACATTGGATAAAGTCGATCGAAGTTGAAGTAAAAACTTCCCCTTCACTGTCTGCTCGTGAATATTGTTATTTGCCTTCTCCTTTCTAATTTGTAAATTGCCCCAGTACAAATCATTGGATATTTATCAATCAAGTGTACGCCCACTGTTGTTTTCCGTATTGAAAACCGATGCCGAGTGGGTGCACAACCGCACTCTCCAACTTCTCGAACTCGCAGCCAGAACCCAGTCAAACCCCGCCACCAGCCAAATGCTCTCTCGATTGCAGAAATCTTTGGGAGTCCAAGATTCTCGCCTCGAACAATCTTTGTGGGGACTGAGCTTTAACAATCCTGTCGGCTTAGCTGCGGGATTTGATAAAAACGGCGTAGCTGCTGACATTTGGGCAAATTTTGGCTTTGGCTTTGCCGAACTCGGCACTGTCACTTGTCAACCACAGCCGGGAAACCCCCAACCTCGCTTGTTTCGCTTGACGGAGGACAGTGCAGCCCTCAACCGCATGGGATTTAACAATCAAGGAGCCGCGGCAATGGCAGCCCGGTTTCAGGCAGCACAGAAACAGTCAAAATTCGATGCCCAGCGCCCCATGCCTCAGTCTCGGTTCCCCTTGGGCATCAATCTCGGTAAATCTAAGGTAACACCGTTAGAGCAAGCAGCAGCCGACTATTTTGAGAGTTTTAAGCTGCTAAAAGATTGGGGCGACTATTTTGTAGTCAACGTTTCCTCTCCAAATACGCCGGGGTTGCGATCGCTCCAAGATGCTGCTGGGCTTAGCACAATTTTGGAAATTTTGCAACAAGAAAATCAGGGAATCAAGCCAATTTTAGTCAAGATTGCGCCGGATTTGGAGTCCGAGGATCTCGTATCAATCCTCGACTTAGCAAAAACCTACCAACTAGCAGGAATTATCGCCACAAATACCACCATCCGCCGCGATGGATTGAAAACACAAATATTGCGAGAAACAGGCAAACCAATCGCCGAAGAAGCCGGGGGAATTAGCGGGCTTCCTGTGCGGGAGCGATCGACAGAAGTAATCCGATTTATCTGGCAATATACAAAAGGCGAATTGCCCATAATTGGAGTTGGTGGCATTTTCACCGCCGAAGATGCTTGGGAAAAAATAGCCGCCGGTGCGAGTTTAATTCAAGTTTACACCGGTTGGGTTTACGAAGGGCCTTGGATGGTGCGTCGGATTCTCCAAGGTTTGTTGCAAAAGTTGGAAGAACGCGGATTTAGTTCGATTTCTGAGGCAGTAGGTTCGGAAAATCAATAGACATAGGAGTGAAAAGCAAGTCTTGGGCAGGATGCCCGATCAATATTACCCTTGTTGCACCCTTCGATCAGTGCATTGAGCAGCCATCCACTCCCGGAAATAATCGCCGCCACCTTTAGTATCTGATTAACTCTTGAAATTTCCTTATAAAGGCACTAGCCGATCGCTGTATTTGATCAAAACTTTATAATCTCGATCGTACCACGCCCTAGGTATCATATCTTGAACTTGAGCGACATCAACAAGCTGGCTTTTCGTTCCGTAGGCAGATTCCGTTTCATAGATAATTTTTTGCTGGAGAATTATCTCTCGCTTGAAGGGAAAAATCATCATAGGAACACCGTATTTTTGCAGGGGAGGCAAGTAGTTTTCAAGTAAGGAAATATCTACCGGATAGCCTCGACAAAGGTCAACGGTTGAATAAACTGCAACTATCAATTTACCGTCTATATATGTCCAGCCAGCTTCATACAACTTGCTGATGTTTAGACAGTCTTTATAGCAGTTGATTGTACCTCGTTGAGGATGATACACAGGAATCAGCCATTCAGGGGCTTTGTTAATTGCTTCTGCTTTTCCTTTGCGATCGTGATAGTGAGCTTCTCCAACAGCTAACCAGCTTTGGCAGTCTCGTCTAATATCCATGAGTTCACCCAGAATCTGACTCACTGTGCGATCGCTAAAAAAACTATCAGGCAACACCATACCAACAGTTTCCTAACACTAATACTACAAGAAATCTTTTTTTTTCGATTTATTTCACTCAGTATTACATCAAAAGTAAATCGGCGATCTAAATCTTCAACAATCTTAACACGTCGATTTATCTAACACGCATCTAATCAAATATTTTCGCTAATTTCAAAGCATTAACTTGAGCTTGAGCTTTATGCAGTGACTCCTGCCATTCCCTTTCTGGATCGCTATCAGCAACAATCCCCGCACCCACTTGTCCCCAAACAACTCCCCCGGTTGTACCGTCACTTTTTGGTGCATATAAAAGGGTGCGAATCAAAATATTTAAATCCAGGTTGCCGCGCCAGTCCAAATAACCGCAGGAACCGTAAAACAAATTGCGCTTCACAGGTTCCAATTCTTCGATGATTTCCAGACAGCGCACTTTCGGACAACCTGTAATCGTACCGCCCGGAAATACCCCTCGAATTAAGTCGATCGCGTCGCAATCTCGTCTTAATGTACCGATAACATTACTGACGAGGTGCATCACGTGACTATAGCGTTCAATCGTCAGAAATTCGTTAACTTTTACCGAACCCCATTCACACACCCTCCCGATATCGTTGCGCTCTAAGTCAACTAACATAATATGTTCGGCTCTTTCTTTGATATTCTCTATTAATTCCTGTGCTAATTGCTCATCTTGAATGGAGGTTAAACCTCGCGGTCTCGTTCCCGCGATCGGTCTAGTATCCACTTTTTTTCCTAATAATTGAACGAGTCTTTCTGGCGAACAACTAACTATCGCCCCCCACGGAGTTTGCCAATAACTTGCAAAAGGCGAAGGATTGATCTGTTGCAAAGCGCGGTAAATTGACCAACTACTGCAATCTGTACGGGCTTCAAACCGCAAAGATAAATTAGCCTGAAAAATATCGCCCGCATGAATATACTTCTGAGCTTTTCGCACTATTTCTTTATACTCACTTTGAGATAATTGGAAAATAGGAGTAGCCGAATTTTGTTGAGAATTTTCCGGTAAATTATTCTCGATTATTTCGGGCTTGGTTTGCTCTAATTGATGCTGCATAACATCGAGGTGAGAAGGTTGACTCGCAGCCAACCAGAGAATTTGCGTTTGATGGTCTAAAACCGCAAAAGATTCTGGTTCGTACCAACAGCTAACCGGGAAAGGAAGCGGATCGGTATTGAGTTGGGGCAGGTGTTCGATTTCCCATGCTAAATCATAACCTAGCCATCCCAACCAACCCCCCGTAAAAGGAATTTCCGGCGGTACATTGACTGCTAAATTTTGCTTTTGAGAGTCCAAAAGAGCGCGCAAAAAAGGTAAAATTTCACCGACTGGCGGTGTCCATAGCTGAGATTGACCGTCAATTATCCGGGGAGAACCTGCACAAATAGAATATCGTGCCAAGTTAGTAGAAGATGTAACTGGACTTTCTAGCAGAACGGCCATATCGCGGGGGAAACAATCCGATCTTGAGCTGGCACTGTCGGCGGTTTGACCTAGAAATAAAGTTTGAAAAATCTCCGATCCGCTGCGCTGATTTAGGGGAAGCTTTCGCCAATGCCAAGGTTGTATTGGTTTCATAATAAATTGCACTATGGTTAACACTTTCAGGACTTACGCAACGAGTCAATTTTGACACTATCGGTTTTTTTAGTAAGGTGCACAGTTCGCACCCTACTAAAACCGATTGCCAGCGTTATCTCAGCCATTACTTACCACTTTCCAAACATCTCGGTTTACTTCTTTTTTGAGGCGTATCCAACCCCTAACGGAGTTAATGAGGAATAGAGTTTCGGTACTACGCAAATCATCTAAGGTAATTAACTCTTCTCTGATTTTTCCCTCCTCTAAAAGTTGAGAACGAAACGTCCCCGGTAGTAAACCGCACTTGAGGGGAGGTGTGATTAGACCTGCGGGTGTATCGATCGCGATATTGGCGATCGTGGATTCGGTGATAACTCCATCTTGATTCCACAGAAAGACATCCTGATATTCGGGCTGCGACTCCAAAGCCATTGTATAAGGTACTCGGTAAGTTGTCTTGTGGTAAAGAAATGGGTTTTGAGAGTCGATCGGTTGGCGGGCAATTCCCACAGATGCACCGATTTTTAAGATACCGCTATCTAGTGTCTGAGCTTGTAATGTTATGTTTCCCTCAGAAGATATTGTTAACCGTATTTTTTGTTTGACTGACCCGCAAGCCAGACTTAATGCTTGTAAAGCTTTGCTTGCTTCTGTTAGCGATAGGGGAAAATTAAAATAATCAGCCGATCGCTCTAATCTTTGAAGATGTCTGTCTAGCAAAAAATAGCCGTTTTTGGGTTGCCATAAAAGTGATTCCAGCAATTCAAAATTTGGCTGTTGTTGAATCATATTTTTGTCAATATAATGTAAATTCGGTAACTAGACAATTTTTAGCTCCGCGAAGCGGTATGTTTGTGTAATTATATAGGAAGTTAACTTGAATTTATGTGGCCTAAATCCTTTATATTTCAAGGGCGCCTTGCTATGGGGCTGTTAATATTAACCTCAGTGCTCACACCCCTAGCCCTCAACTACTACGTCCGATTTGTTACCCGCAACTACCGCCACAGCGATATAGCTAACGTGCCGGCAGAACCCATTGCTATAGTTTTTGGTGCCGGACTTTGGGAAGACGGCACTCCAAGCCCCATGTTAGCCGATCGAGTGCAAGCAGCCGTCGATTTGTACAAAGCGGGCCGAGTGGACAAACTTTTGATGACAGGAGACAATAGCACGGTCGATTACAACGAAGTCCAAGCAATGCAGGACTACGCCGAAGCCCAGGGCGTACCGATTAATAATATCGTTCTCGATTATGCCGGATTTAGTACCTATGAAAGTTGCTACCGGGCGAAAGAGATTTTTGGCATAACGAAGGCTGTTTTAGTTACCCAAAACTTTCACTTAGCCCGCGCTGTTTATACCTGCCGCCGGTTGGGCGTAGAGGCGATCGGCTTAGGAACGCCGGATTGGGGCAAATTTCGCCAAAAGGGCATGATTCGCTACAGTTTCCGCGAATTTTTGGCAGTCATCAAAGCGCTTTGGGAAGTGCGTGTTACCCGTCCAGAACCGACTTTTTTGGGGCCGTTTGAAGGAATTCAAGAAAAGTGATAAGTGGTCTGTTGAAAACTTTAGTCCTTGCTTTAAGGACGAAAGTCTTCACTAAAAACGGATTTTCTTACAACTAACCGGACATCATGTAAGTCCGGGAGTTGTAAGTTTTGAGTTAAACAAAACTTACAACAAAACTCACAAATCATAGCTTCCCCGTTGCGGTAGTGTTCCATAACTTACTCGCGTTTGGAAAGTCCTGCCAGCGACCAAGTTAGACTCACCATCATTAAGCGTGCTAGAGCCTTCAAACCATCTTCACCGTGATTTTCAAATGCTTGAGACTCGGTTTGAGAATTATCATTTTCTGGCAAGTCTTGAGGGGCTGCTGCTGGTTCTTCAAACTCCGCTTTGTCACAAGATTCTTCAAGACTGACTTGTGACTGATGATTTTCTTTTTCTCTCATTTTATGAGTCACCTCCTTGAGTTACTGCATACATAACCCATACTACAAATATAAATTGTTTGTTTCCGGCATTTGGCGATCGAAGTTTTCTTACATGGCGATCGTAATCAGCAAGTGACGTGATACCCATCACTTAATTGTTATTTTTACTTACTAGCGATGTTTTCACAAATCTGCTACAGTTAATACCTAACAATCAATGTGACGCTCAGTGACATCAAATTGAAACTAAGCCTCGGAAAACTCAGAATAAACTAAGAAAATAAAGGGGTAGAGCTGATGGGAATTTATCTCGATACTGCAATTGTAGCAGAAGCAAAAGAGGCGAGCCAGTTCGGCTGGCTTTCGGGAATTACTACTAATCCAACCCTCCTGGGAAAAAGCGATTTATCTCCCGATGTGACGCTCACACAACTGGCGAAACTTATTCCGGGGGAAGTGTATTATCAGCTAACTGCATCTGATTTTGATGGCATGGTAGCAGAAGGAAAAGCGGCTTTTGAATTAATTGGACAGCAAACAGTTTTGAAAGTTCCAGCAACGGCGGCTGGTTTTCAAGCAGTAGCGCATTTGTCACCAGAAATTCCTTGCGCGGTGACGGCGATATACAGCGCCTCACAAGCAGTTGTTTCAGCAGAAGCGGGGGCCAAATATGCGATCGCCTACGTGAATCGCGCCACCAGATTATTGGGAGACGGTTTTGCGTTAGTGCGGGATATGGCAAATGTGTTGCAGAGAACTAATACTGAAATTTTGGCAGCTAGCATTAAATCGCCGGAAGAAGCGGTAAAGACTTTATTAGCTGGCGCCCATCATTTGACATTGCCTTTTGACGTGTTGCAGGCGATGGCTGTTCATGAATTATCGCAGCAAACTGTGGATGAATTTGCGAAAAACGGGCGGGGAATTAGTTATTAGATTTTGGAACACAGAAAACTTGATTAATTCTGGAGCAAGTATCATTCGCTCGCTGACTGCATATGAGTTTGGCTATTTTGTCTACTGTTGGTAACATTTGTTGATAAATATGGCTTTTATGAACTCAAAGTTATGACTTTTATGAATTGACTTTGAGAGCTGCTTATTGAATAATTTCCATCAACCGCAGGGATATCCAAACTTGTACTCTTAAATGTCAGGGCTTATGACTATTACTCGCGTCTCAGTTGACTCAGCAGGCATCTCTGACCCAGCAGGCGATGTGCAGGGCAACCGTTACTCGGTCAAATCATCCATCTCCGGTGATGGGCGGTTTGTGGCGTTTACACTTCAACAATCCATCTTCCGAATCGGAGCTCCGAACAATAATATTAACAATAGCGACGACATCTTCGTGCGCGACACGCTCACCAACACCACCACCCGCGTCTCAGTTGACTCAGCAGGCAATCAGCCGAACGACAGCTCCTACGACCCCTCCATCTCTGCTGACGGAAGGTTTGTGGCGTTTCAATCTGATGCCACCAACCTCGTGCCGGGGGACACAAATAATAACAACGACATCTTCGTCCGCGATTTGTCAACCAACACCACAACCCTCGTCTCAGTCAGCTCCAGCGGCGATCGGGGGAACAAGTTTTCCGGGGATCCCTCCATATCGGGCGACGGGCGGTTTGTGACGTTTTCATCTACAGCCTCCAACCTCGTGCCGGGGGACACTAACAATGAGGAGGACATCTTCGTCCGCGACTTGTCAACTAATACCACCACCCTCGTCTCTGTCAGTTCTAGTGGCGCTCCCGCGAACGACTACTCCTCATTCCCCTCCATCTCTGCCAACGGGCGGTTTGTCACATTTTACTCTTTTGCCACCAACCTCGTGCCTGGGGATACTAACGACAGTCGCGACATTTTCGTGCGCGACTTGTTGACCAATACTACTACCCTTGTCTCTGCGAGTTCCAATGGCGAGATCGCCAACGGCGGCTCCATCCGTGGCTCTATTTCTGCTGACGGGCGGTTTGTGGCGTTTTCATCTCGTGCCACCAACCTCGTGCCGGGGGACACAAATAATAACAACGACATCTTCGTGCGCGACTTATCAACCAATACCACCACCCGCGTCTCTATTTCCTCAACAGGCAATCAGGGCAACCAAGATTCCGGGTCCGCCTCCATATCCGCTGACGGGCGGTTTGTGACGTTTTCATCTGAGGCCTCCAACCTCGTGCCAGGGGACACTAACAATAAAGAAGACATCTTCGTGCGCGACTTGTTAACGAATACTACCACCCGTCTCTCTGTTGACTCAGCAGGCAATCAGGGGAACAGCGACTCCGAGTTCCCCTCCATCTCGGCCAACGGGCAGAAAGTAGCGTTTTCATCTTTTGCAGCCAATCTCGTGCCGGGAGATACCAACAACGGCCCAGACCTCTTTATTGCTGACATAGGCAGCGCTCCCGGCGGCATCAATAACTCTCCAAACGCCATCAACGGCACGAACGGCAACGACAACCTCACAGGCACTCCCAGCAGCGATAATATCAGCGGTTTAGACGGCGATGACACACTCACCGGTTTGCGAAGCAACGATATCCTTGTCGGGGGCGGCGGCAGCGACAACTTGTCTGGCGGCAAAGGTTTTGACACTCTCAACGGCGGTTTGGGAAACGATATTCTATTCGGTGGCGCGGGCAACGATCTATTTGTTTTAGGTGCGGGGTTGGGAGTTGATACAATCTCTGACTTCACCAACTCTCAAGATACCATTCAATTAATCAATGGCTTGACCTTCGGACAGCTATCAATTTCGCCGGGAACTAACGGCACATTAATTAGAGTAGCCAGCAGCGGTGAAGTTTTAGCTGCTTTGACAGGCGTTGCTCCCAATTTTATTGGCTCTGAAGATTTCGTCTCTGTTTAGATATCTGCCCATTCTCAATTGTCTGCTGTGTTCTTTCGCCGAAGCTCTGACTTTTACTCAAAGAGCGCGATCGAACTTCGCCAACAATCCATCAATCGCTCATCAATTTACCAAAGTTGCAATTTTAGTGTGAGGACTTATGACTATTAATCTTGTCTCAGTTAGCTCAACAGGCGATCGGGCAAGCGCCTTCTCTAACCGTCCCTCCATCTCCGCCGACGGGCGGTTTGTGGCGTTTGCATCTGCTGCCTCCGATCTCGTGCCGGGAGATACTAACAATAATGGCGACATCTTCGTCCGCGACTTATCAACCAATACCACCACCCTCGTCTCAGTCAGCTCCAGCGGCGATCGGGGGAATAGCAACTCCTTTTTTCCCTCCATCTCCGGTGACGGGCGGTTTGTAGTGTTTTATTCTGATGCCACCAATCTCGTACCGGGGGATACTAACAACCAACGCGACATCTTTGTCCGCGACTTGTCAACCAATACAACCACCCTCGTCTCAGTCAGCTCCAACGGCGATCGGGGAAATGGCTCTTCCTCCGCCGATTTCTTCTCAGGGCCCTCCATCTCCGCCAACGGCCGGTTTGTGGCGTTTGCATCTAATGCCTCCAACCTGGTGTCCGGGGACACCAACAATGCCCCCGACATCTTCGTGCGCGACTTATCAACTAACACCACTACTAGCGTCTCAGTCAGCTCCAGCGGCGATCGGGGGAACCGCAGCTCCTACTCTCCCTCCATCTCAGCCGACGGGAGGTTTGTGACGTTTTCATCTGCGGCCACTAACCTGGTGCCGGGAGACACTAACGCTGACAACGACATCTTCCTGCGCGACTTGTTAACCAACACCACTACCCTTGTCTCTGTCAGTTCCAACGGCGCTCGGGCCAACGGCTTTTCCTCCCTTCCCTCCATCTCCGCCAACGGGCGGTTTGTGCTATTTGAATCTGATGCGTCCAACTTGGTGCCAGGGGACACTAGCAATAGCAACGACATCTTCGTGCGCGACTTGTCAACTAACACTACTACCCTTGTTTCTGTCAGTTCCAGTGGCGAGCGCGGCAATTTACCCTCCCAGTTCTCCTCAATCTCAGCCGACGGGCGGTTTGTAGCGTTTGGATCTGATGCCCGCAACCTCGTGCCGGGGGACACAAACAATACCACCGATGTCTTCGTGCGCGACTTGTTAACGAATACCACCACCGGCGTCTCTGCCAGTTCCAGCGGCGCTCAAGCCAACAATGTCTCCTCTACTCCCTCCATCTCAGCCGACGGGAGGTTTGTGGCGTTTGTATCTGAAGCATCCAACCTCGTGCCTGGTGACACTAACAGGGTTCAAGACGTATTCGTTTCTGACACCGGCAACGCTTCAGGCGGCATCAATAACTCTCCAAACGCCATCAACGGCACGAACGGCAACGACAACCTGATAGGCACTCCCGGCAGTGATAATATCAACGGTTTAGACGGCGATGACGCACTTACGGGTTTGCGAAGCAACGATATCCTTGTCGGGGGAGGCGGCAGCGACAACCTGTCTGGCGGCAAAGGTTTTGACACCCTCAACGGCGGTTTGGGAAACGATAATCTTGTCGGCGGCGCGGGCAACGATGTATTTGTTTTAGGTGCGGGGTTAGGAGTTGATACCATCTCTGATTTCGCCAACGGTCAAGATACCATTCAACTAATCAATGGCTTGACCTTCGGACAGCTATCAATTTCCTCTGGAACTAACGGCACATTAATTAGAGTAGCCAGCAGCGGTGAAGTTTTAGCTTCTTTGACAGGTGTTGCTCCCAATTTTATTGGCTCTGAAGATTTCATCTCGGTCTAGAGATGGTAAACTGTCCTTTGTTAAATCACTTTTACTCAGGGAACATGATTAAACTTGGCAAACTATCCCTCGCATTAGTAGGCACATTTATTGCAGTTTTGCAACCAGCATTTACCGCTAATTCACAAGAAAGCAACAGCGAATTTAGCAAACTTCAATCCTTATTAGAAGCCAAAAAATGGTACGAAGCAGATCAAGAAACAGTCTCTCTGATCCGCAACAACCCCGCCAATCTGTCTTGTCCGAACCTCCGCGCGATCGATCGGCTGTGGATGCAATCGAGCAACGGCAAATATGGATTGACTCCACAGTTAGAGATTTGGCAGAAAGTCGGCGGTTCTAACTGTCGAACTTGCGAAGGTCAAATTCAAGATTTTAGCAAGCAAGTAGGATGGAACATGAGCTCGCAAGTAAGTCCTATACCAGGGGAGTTTCCAGCCCAGTATCCAACTGTTGCTTCATTAAGCTGGCAAAGTTATGTGGACAGCGATAAAAGCATAACTAGGTACAGTCTTTTTGCGGGCGCGCAGACATGGCAAGCGTGGAGGGTTACAGAATTTAACCTGTTTTCTACTTTTGCCAATTGCGGCAAGTAACAGTTGTAGGGCGGGCAATGCCCAGACTTCCACGTCGGAGTCGGGATGGGATTTCTCGCTCGCCTCGACTCTTCAATCTAAAATCTAAAATCTAAAATCTAAAATAGTAGGACTATGGCATTCGCCAAATCTTAATAGTGCGATCGGGACTGCCACTCACAAAAGTCTTGCTATCTCTGGAAATAGCCACAGAACTCACAAACTGACTGTGACCAGAAATACTGCTTCTTTCTTTTCCTGTCTTCAAATCCCAAACTATAATATCTCCGCCCCCGCTGATCAAAGTGCGGTTGTCCGCGCTAAAGGCGATCGTCCTCACCGAGCTCGAATGCCCTTTTAAAGTGCGGGTGCCCTTCCCGTCTTGCACGTTCGACAAACGGATCGTATTGTCGGTGCTAGCACTAGCCACAATTTTCCCGTTCGGGCTAAAAGCCACAGCAGTAACCGGGCCCCGGTGACCTGTGATAATTCTTCTGACTTCTCCGGTGCCGAGATTCCACAAACGCACAGTCTTGTCCTCGCTCCCGCTAGCGAGAGTTTTACCGTCCCGGCTCACAGCGATCGCGTTTACTCCTCCGGCGTGGCCGCTCAAAGTCCGCAACCTGCTGCCGGTTCTGACGTTCCACAAGCGAATAGTTTTGTCATCGCTGCCGCTAGCGAGAGTTTGACCGTCCCTGCTAAAAGCGATCGCCTTGACGGCGGCTTTGTGAGCGGGAATCGTCCGCATCCGTCGCCCCGTCTTCAAATCCCAGAGAATCACATTATTGTCGCCGCCGCCGCTGGCCAAAATCGAGCTGTTCGGGCTCACCGCCAGCGTGTTGACCGATTTTTTAGAATGCACCGAATTGAGAGTCCGCACCAGGCCTCCCGTCCTCACATTCCAAATTCTAATGGTCCCAAAGCTTGCGCTCACCAAAGTTTGACCGTCCGGGGACAGGGCGATCGCATTCACACTCCCGACATTATCCAAACTTCTTTGCAAAAACTGAGTGGTAGGTAAAGTCGAAAGCAGCCACACCGGGTTTGCTGGAAACACCCCGTAACGCAGCGAACCGTAAATTTGAGAGGCGCCAATACTCACCATCAAAACAGCCGTGCCCGCCAGCAACTTCTTTTTCCAATCAAAAACATCTTTCTCGGTCTTGTTCAATCCCGAATTCAGAGGTCTGAGGCGGTTCTTGGAACTCTGCTTCTTCGCCCCAGTCTCCCCGGCAGTTGCGCGAATTTTAGTTTGCCCCGTCGTCGGCAACTGAGTGGGCAACTGAGTTTCCCCGCCGTCGAGATTAATTTCCTCCAAGCACTGCAAAACCATCTGGGGACTTTGAGGTCGATTGCCCGGAAAAGGCGCCATCAGGTAATCGATCACATTAGCCACGGGGTCGGAAACTTGAGGAGCTCCTTTGCGCCACATCAATCTGCCCGTGCGGGGATTTTCTGGAAACGCAGTCGGTGGCTTTCCAGTCAGCAAATAAACAAAAGTGCGCCCCAGAGCAAAAAAATCTGACTGCGGAACAGCCTTGCCATTAGTTTGTTCCGGCGGCGTGTAGCCTGGAGAAACAATACCAGTCACATTTTGTCCCTGGCCCACCTTAGCGAAATAAGTCCCCGACACTTCCCTAGCAGTCCCGAAGTCTATCAGCACTAACTGCCCGTTGGGCTTGCACATAATATTGTGCGGCTTGATATCCCGATGAAAATAGTTGAGTCGGTGAACTTGGTCTAAAATTTCCGACAGTTGTTTGAGCCAATTCAGAGCTTGTTCTTGACTGATCGGGCGGCCCCGATGTTTCAGCCAGTCTTGCAAATTGGCCCCAGCAATTTTCTCCATCACCAGACAGTGAAAAGACTCTGTGCTGTGAGCTGGCGTAAATGTAAAATAACCGTCGCGATCGACTTTTGGAATACCTGGATGTCTCAGCCTGACCAATACGTCGGCTTCTTGCTTAAAAAGTTCTACAGCTTTGGGATGGTCTTTGAGCAGGACTTTTAGCACTTTTCGGGCGCCGTTGTCGTCCACTTCAAATGTTCTGCCAAAGCCACCGTTTCCGAGAGGCGTGACTAGCCGATATCGACCTTCCAACAAAAGTTGAGACCCGCAGTGGATACACACGGATTTGCCAGAGTTGGCTGGATCGGAGGGATTCGGGCATTTGGGATTGAGGCAATAACTCACAGAAGCCACATAACCCTGATTGAGGTTGCTCTATCAAGTTTTACTTGGACACTGCTCTACAAAACTTGGCTAAACTTATCTAAGCTTCACCATTCAACTAGAAGTATTTTCTAGAGGGTCTGATTCCTGCTTCTGCCAAGAGAGTCGGCTCTTACTTGTCCACAGGCGTAAATTCGGGTGGAGCAGCACCCTATTTTTGAAGTCTGTACAACTATTTATTATTGTGGAAGCTTTTAGCCCTTCTTTAACCATTATTTTCAACCAATTTAACGAATCGTGGTATCCCGTTCGACCTTTTTATAGGCTGGTCAGTTTTAAATCGACCGTGGTTTACTGCTACACAAAACTTGGCTAAACTTATTTAAGCCTCACCCTTCAATCAGAATTACTCCTGAAGGGTCTGTTTCCTGCTTCACCCAAGGGAGTCGGCTCTTTCTTGTCCACAGGCGTTAATTCGGGCGGAGCAACGCCCTAATGAATTAATTTTAGTTGAAGCTTGTAGCCATGAGTCATCCACTATTTTCAACCAATTTAACGAAACGCGGGATCCCGTTCTACCTTGTGACAGGCTGGTCATTTTTGACTTGCACGCTCGGTTTACTCTCCCAGATAATTAAGCCTTTTTTTCGGCATTGATTTAATCATACCGCCCAGAATGTTAATCAGTCAAGTTAAGTATGACTAACTTTGGTGAACTTTTTGGCTATGCAAGTCCAACTCAGTTTTCAACTACTTATGACGATCGTAGCACACCTAGTAAAAGACTCATGAGCACCCTTGATTGAAATCTTGCAGCGTCTCTGAAGTCAAGGGAGGTTTGAGTCTCGCTTGACTTCAGCATCCCGTGTTTTTTATAACCGGGGACACTGCGATCTCACGATCGGGTTGAGGCCAAAGGTTTTGTTGTTTGTCACAGCCGATCGAGGTCACAAATCCCTGACTGACAGCACATAATGTACAAACAGACCAGAACTAATAACGAGAGAGCAGCCACCTTTCAATTGTACGATCGCAACCACCATTCTCGAAGAAATAAGTGAGAGTGGGCGAGGGGGAGAGTGCGAGAGTGGGAGAGTGGGAGAGTGGGAGAGTGGGGGAGTGAGGGAGTGAAAAAATCTGCCTTCTTCCCTCTTCCCTCTTCCCTCTTGCTTCCCGATAAGAAAGCGTTTTAAACAAGTCCCTCAATTACCGGATGGAAGTAGAACGCCAGCGCCAAAACCGTATAAGCTGCCAACAGCAAAGTACCTTCGAGCCAGTTAGAATTGCCGTCAGAACTGATAGAATTGGCGATCAGCACCGACACCGCAACCGCTACAAGTTCAAACGGGTTGAAATTCAAGTCCATCGGTTTGCCCAAGACAAAACCTGCCAAAACCAACACCGGGGCAACAAACAAAGCAATTTGCAAACTCGAACCCACGGCCACAGAAACCGACAAATCCATTTTATTTTTCATCGCCACCGTCACCGCCGTCGTATGTTCGGCCGCATTGCCAATAATCGGCACTAAAATCACCCCGGTAAACAGTGATGTCAGCCCCAAACGCGCCGTCGCTTCTTCGAGAGTACCCACCAACAGTTCCGACTCGACAGCTACCATCAGGGTACAGGCCAACAGTACCCCAATCCACAGCGGCAGATTGACTTTGTGGTCAGGACTGTCTGGTGCTAAGTTATTTTCGGCTAAATCTTCCAGCATTTCTATTTCTGCCACCCCTGCATCGTACAGATAACTGTGGGTTTTCATAGAAAACAGCAGCGTCAGCACGTAGACGACAATCAGCACTACAGCAACAGCGCTAGAGAGGTTCTGCATAGTTGCCGGAGGGATGCCAATAGAGGTGGCATTAACTGCCGTCGGCACCAAAATGGCAATCACGGCTAAGTTCATCGCTGAAGCATTCAACCGGGCGACTGTCGGCTGAAAATCTTGTTCTTTGTAGCGCAAGCCACCCAGCAGCATCGCCAATCCCATCACCAGCAACAGGTTGCTCATAATTGAACCGGTGATGCTGGCCTTGACAACATCTATGAGTCCGGCGTTGAGGGCGACGATGCCGATAATCAGTTCCGTGGCATTTCCAAAGGTAGCGTTCAGCAAACCCCCCAAATTGGCACCTAGGACGACGGCGATTTCTTCGGTGGCCGTCCCCATCCACGCGGCTAGGGGGATGATGGCTAAAGCCGAGGTGACGAAGATTGTGGAGGGTTCCCAGCCGAGAAAGTGTCCGGCGATGGAAACCGGGATAAATAACAGCAGACTGGAAATTATTGTATTTGTGTTTAGCATTTAGATTCTCAAAAGCTGCCAACCGTCAATCATAGCCTGTGACCAAATGAAAAAAAGGGTAAGGGCTTGGGATTTGGGTGTTGGCTTAAAGCTGGGGGTGGAGGATGGGGCGATCGCTGCATTGCGGCTTTCACGGATGTGACAAACTAAGAGAGGGATTTGTTTAGCCGATCGGTTCAATGGATTTTTGTATTCTACCCGCTCGATCGCATCAGGTTCCGCATTGTCTTGAGAGCAAAGTTGACTATTTCTGGGCGATCGTTTTTTCAGATATTCGTTCAGTGATATAATCTTTAAATATTGCCATTCTGCAAGTATAGCTATACATAATACTTAGGACTGCTTCAGCCATGCCTCTACAAGAAGAGATTGACAAAACAAGGCAAGAAATTCGGACAGATAGCTACTCAATGTCTATTGGCGAGTGGATCAGTCTTTATGAGAAGAAGGAAATCGATATTCACCCAGATTTTCAAAGGTTTTTTCGTTGGTCGGATTATCAAAAATCCACTTTTATAGAATCAATTCTTTTAGGTATACCGATTCCACCAATTTTTGTCAGTCAAAGAGATGATGGGATTTGGGATGTGATCGATGGTTTGCAGAGACTGTCAACCATATATGAATTTGTCGGTATTTTGAAACGAGACAATCAAGAGCAAGATACATCTTTTGTTGCCTTACAAGAAACTACTTATTTGCCTTCTTTAAAAGGTAAAAAATGGGACGCTCCTGACGATAAAGAGAACTCTTTAACTCAGGCACAGCGTTTATTGATTAAACGAGCCAAAATCTCCGTCAATATTGTTGAAAAAGAAAGTGATGAAATGATTAAATATGAGCTATTTCAGCGACTGAATACAGGAGGAGCGATTGCGACACCGCAAGAAGTAAGAAATTGCCTTCTTTTAATGTTGAATAAAAATTTATATAATTTAATGCGTTCACTTGCCGATCGGGAGTCATTTAAAAGCTGCATTGCTTTGAGCGATAGACTTTATGAAGAACAGTATGATATGGAATTAGTATTGCGTTTTATTCTTTTCTTCGATCGAGATTATGCAAGTATTCAAACGCTGGGCGGTGATGTTAGCGAGTTCCTAACGGCTAGAATGCGTGAAATGGCCATTAAAAAAGATTTGGATAGCAGCCACATAGAGAGAGCGTTTGATGTGACATTCAATATGCTTAATGAAGCTATGGGAGACGATAGCTTCAAGCGATATAAATCGGAGAATGATAAATTCCTGGGAGGCTTTCTCTTATCGGCATATGAGGTGGTAGCACTCGGAATTGGATACAACTATCAAAATCCAATTCCAACAGACCAATTACCTAATCGTATAAAAAGTATTTGGTCAAATCAAACTTATAAAAAGTGGTCGGGAGCTGGACTGAATGCAGCAAGACGCTTACCGTATCTTATTCCGCTTGGTAGAAAGGTCTTTTCCCCTTCATGAGCATCCGAACAGCGGAACAATTAAGCGATAGATTGGCAACGGATCTTGCTTGGCGAAAGAAGGAACTGTCAGAAATGAAATCTTTGATAGAAGCGAAAAATGTTTCTGACCAAAGACATAAAGTATTAGTTCGGAGTGGAGTATGTATTCTCTATTCCCATTGGGAAGGTTTTGTCAAGCTAGCAGCCAACTCTTATCTAGAATATGTTATCTCAAAAAAGCTTACGTATCAGGAGCTTTCTAGTAATTTTTTAGCTTTGGCCATGAAAGACAAACTTAAAGAGGCAAAAGAGACACATAAGCCATCATTGTATATACCTGTTTGTGAGTTCTTTCTTTCCGAATTAAATCAGAGATGTATCCTACCTAAAGATGTAATATCTACTGCATCGAATTTATCTTCTGAGATTTTAAAAGAAATAACTTATATTCTCGGAATTGACTTTTCAATATATTCTACTAAATCGGTATTAATTGATACCAAGCTTTTAAAGACAAGGAACGAAATTGCCCACGGTAATTATTTGGTGTTTGATAGGGAGGAATATCTAGAGCTACACAGAGAAATTATAGGAATGCTCGATATATTTCGTACCGAGATAGAAAATGCTGCTATTCAGGAAAAATTTAGGCGGGATTCACCTTAGATAATGACAACAGGAGCCAATAATTATCAGCCATATCAAGAAAACTAGATTTTTTCAAAAAAGAAATCGATCTGAAAGCTGCAAAGTGGCGCTCATCTCATTAAAATTATGATATTGGAAGTGGCAATTATTGATGCTAAGCCTAATATGACTGGAGCAACATAACATATGAGTGATATCGGTCTCACACACATCGCACTGCCCGTTTCTGATGTCGATCGCAGTATTGAATTCTACTCCAACTATGCTGGAATGCAGGTCGTCCACCGCCGCATTGATGCCAAAGCAGGTGTTGCTGTGGTCTGGCTTTCTGACTGCACTCGCCCTTTTGTAATTGTGCTAATTCAAACAGACTCCGTACATCCCGTTCTGTCTCCCTTTGCACACCTCGGAGTAGGTTGCAAAAGCCGCGAATATATGGACGAACTCTGTGACAAAGCACGTCAAGAAGGCGTACTGCTTGAGGAACCAAAAGATGCTGGATATCCGATCGGCTACTGGGCTTTTTTGCGAGACCCGGACGGTCACACGCTGGAACTATCCTACGGGCAAGAAATCGGATTTACAGTGGAGAAAGCTACTTAAAGTTATAATAAACAAATCGCCCTCCAAACCCGATCGTTTCTCATCGGGAAATAGACTGGAGAATCAAGTCAGGAACCTCAGCCTAAAGGCATGAGGCTTGGAAGAGAAATCTAACAAGCCGTTCTGACCAGCCTTGCGTCCGCAAGCGGACTATGTTTTTTGAGTCACGATACCGGAGAATGCGTAGCTAGTTTTCCGCTCTATCGCTCAAGGTTAAACAGTTCTAAGGTCACGCTTTACAGTGCTTTGGGCCTAACAAGCTCACTAAACTTTGACCGACAAGCTAACGTTACCCAAAAATGGGATGGAGACAACCATATCTCCAATGGAGGGGCAACCATACCCCTGGGCTCCGAAAGGGGTTTTGATTTAATGTAAAGCCGTCCTGGAAGGACGGGGTTTCTAACCCAGCAATTTTGATGACTGCAGCAATCATCGCACCACCCAGAAAAGAATCACCCCTTCTGTTTGAGGGACTCACTTGGAGAGAGTTCAAAGCAGTTGAGCAATTGTTAGACCGTCCAGGATATCGACTTTCTTTCCTGGATGGAGTTTTGGAGATTAAACTAATGCCTGGAGAACCCCACGAAACCGTTAAAGAAAGAATTGGTGCATTGTTGGAGCTTTACCTGCTGATGGCGGGGTTTGACTTTACTCCAACTGGCTCAATGACTCTGGAAAGTGAAACGGGTAAAGTCAAGCGAGAGGCCGATAAATCTTATAAACTTGCTCCCGGTCGTAGGCTACCCGATTTGGCGCTCGAAATCGTGTTTTCCAGTGGCGGGCTCGACAAGCTGGAGGCATACAAGCGGCTGAAAATTCCTGAAGTGTGGTTTTGGGAAGATGGATTGTTAGAGGTTTATCACCTGCGGGGAGAGGGGAATACACTTCATTATGAAAAGGTTTCCAGTAGTGAGGAGGTGAAAGGGATCGATTTGGATTTGTTGTTGCGCTGCATCAATATGGTGAATCATGTTGATGCAGTTAAGACTTTTCAACAGGCACTCCAAAAATAGCTGGGATTAAGAGACTTCTCCAAAAAAGCAGGTTTTGAACAGGCAGGATGCCTGTTCCACGATAATTATGGGAGATGTCTAATAGATCGTCGCGCACCCTTTAACCACCTCTGTTCGCATCTCAATATCCGCAACAAGCAATGAAAAATACCAAATGACACAAGTTGTAATTGTCGGATCGGGGCCAACTGGTGCGGCACTTGCTTTGCTGCTGGTAAAACGAGGTATTCGCACAACATTGATTGAGGCTGCAAAAGATTCGTATCGAGTGTTTCGCGGTGAAGGGTTAATGCCCAGCGGATTGGATGCGATCGCCCAAATGGGTTTATCCACTATCCTAGAAGGTGTTCCACACCGACAAATTGATGCCTGGGAGTTCGTTGTGGGCGATCGGCAACTATTTCGAGTTGATGAGCCAATGGGGTCAAATCGACCTTGTACGCTGGTATCGCAACCGCCTTTGCTAGAAACACTAATTTCAGAAGCTCAGTTGCATCCAGAGTTTGAATTTATCTCAGGTGTTCCCGTAAAAGATTTACTGTACAGCAACGATCGCATTGCGGGTGTAAAGCTAGGAGATGGGCGAGAGATTCCTGCTGCACTTGTGATTGGTACAGATGGTAGAAACTCGGTTGTACGACAGCGTGCAGAATTAGAGTTAGTAAAACAGCAGAATAGTATAGATGTTCTGTGGTTTAAACTTGCCGCTCATCCTCGGTTTGTGGCGGATAATGTATTTTATTCCATCCTGAATGGCGGTAGCGGATTCAGTGTCTTTCATGGGGCAGAATCAGGAAAACTTCATCTGGCTTGGGTGCTATCGGCAGATGACAAAACCGATTGGAAACACACAGACTGGGCAGAAACTTTCGCATCGCGATCGCCTGCGTGGATGGCAGAACATTTCCGCAACTGTGCGGATACGATCGAATCTCCGATGCGATTATCTGTTGTGGTTGGTCGCTGTCCGCGCTGGCATCGACCAGGAATCATACTTTTGGGGGATGCTGCACATCCGATGTCTCCGGTTCGCGCTCAAGGAATTAACATGGCGTTACGCGATGTAATTGTTGCCGCCAATCACCTTGTACCTTTATTGAAAGCAGGGGCTAATTACGAGGATATTGACTTAGCATTATCGCGGATTCAGGCAGAACGAGAACCGGAAATTATTCGCGCCCAACAACTTCAAGCACAAGAAGCGTGGAAAGGTGAACAACTGCGAAACAATGTATTTATACGTTTATTAATGATGCAAATTGCTCCCTTTTTGGGTAAACAAATTCAACAATTTTGGGTTAAAGGACAGTATGAATTGCGCCAAGGAGTAACAGAGGTAAAATTGGTTGTGTGAAAAGAGGAAATTCCAAATTAGGAGAAAATTGTATGCGATCGACAACTCTCAAAGGACCGATCGGCACTATTCACATCATCGAAGCCAGCCGCCCTGTCACCGCTGGGGAGTCGGAACCGCTGCCGGTGGTGTTCGTGCACGGTATGACGGTTTCTGCGAGCATCTGGGATGCCCAGCTTGCTCATGTCGCCGGTACCCGACGGGCGATCGCCCTTGATATGCGGGGACACGGTGATTCTGCACCGCCGGAGGACGGCAACTATGCGCCCGCCTCCTGTGCAGCGGATGTTTTGGCGGTACTGGATGGGCTGGGACTCGATCGGGTGGCGATCGTCGGGCACAGTTTCGGTGCTTGTATTGCCCTCGCCACAGCAGCCAGCGCACCGCACCGCATCGCGCAGTTGATCCTGGCAGATCCACCTGGAGATTTTACCAAGGTGCCTGCAGAGGTGCACGAGGCACGCATCGTCCCCTTCCAGAGGGCGCTGGAGATGGAGGATTGGCGGGCTGCTGTGGAAGCGGGCTTCAACGAGGCGCTGACAGGAAGCAGGGCTCATACGCGCGATCGGATACTCGCTTGCTTGGCGGCGACTCCACGGGATTGTCTGCGTGGAATGTATCGCGGGATGTTTCCCTTTGAAGCAGTTGATGCTCTCGATCGCTACCTAGCAGCCCCTGGAACACGAGCCCACGCAATTATTGCTCCCTCAAACACTTTTCCCTTCAGCCTCCACATCCTCCGTCCCACACTGACGACAACTACGATCGCCGATACTGGACACTGGCTGATGCTGGATGCGCCGGAGGCCTTTGCTAGGGAACTGGATATTTGTTTGGCAAAATAATCGATATGAATGACTCCTCGCTAAGTAGCTACAAACAGCAAATTCTTAATGACTTTAACAACCGTCAAAACTACGAAACTGAGCTTCATATACGGGCTGCAAACCGATTAGTAGAGTTGGCAAAAATACAACCCGGTCAGCAAGTTTTAGATGTCGCTACTGGAACAGGTTTAGCGGCGATTGCTGCGGCTTTTGCTGTTGGTTCCACAGGTCGTGTTTTGGGAACTGACTTTGCTTCGGGAATGCTGCTGCAAGCCGAGCAGAAAGTCGCTGTTTCGGGACTGACGAATATCAGGTTTGAGAAAGTGGATGCAGACGAGCAAGAGTTCCAGGAAAGCCAATTTGATGTTATTTTGTGTTCGTCGGCGATCGTCTATTTCACAGATATTCCGACATCGCTGCGTCGATGGCACAATGCTCTGAAACCAAGAGGGTTACTTGCATTTTCCTGTCTGGCAGAAACCTCCCCTACCGCGTCTGTCTTGTTTCGGAAAGTAGTACAAAGATACGGTATTGCTATCCCGAATCCCAATGAGTTACTGGGAACGCCGCAGAGGTGTTGCCAAATGCTTGACAATATCGGGTTTGAAGACATCGAAATCACGACTGAGCAATTTGGCTTCTACTTGCAAGATGCGGAAGCTGCGTGGACTGGCAATGGCAAGAGTGCATTCGGGCTTCAAAATGTGAAATGGTCAGATGAACAGTGGCAGCAGTGCAAGCTGGAATATTTTACAGAAATAAATGAAGCTTCAACCGCAGCAGGTTATAAGAACGATATCACAATGTTCTTTGTCAGAGCCCATAAATCTGGTCAAGTCGATGCACTCCTTACTTAACAAATCTTTTTTCAAAGTATGCAGCATATTCATATCGCTAAAATTTCCGAATTTGATGAGGGATTAATTATCCATTTAATTGAGGAAAGTCTGTCCCAAGGTTTTCAGTTTGTTGAAAGACTGGTTCGAGATTATCGTAATGGTTATAACTGCTTCGACAAGGTTGGTGAAGCTTTATTTATAGCGTCATCGCAGGAAAGAGCGATCGGAATTTGCGGCTTGAATCGAGATCCTTATTTCAACGATCCAAAAGTTGGACGATTGCGGCATTTGTATGTTGAGTCAGTTTGGCGGGGAAAGGGGGTGGGGCGTTTATTGGTCGATCGGCTGATTTACGAAGCCAGTCAGCATTATCAGTTATTGACGTTGCGAACAGATACGCCAGCAGCCGACAGGTTTTATCAAAAATTGGGATTCAAGACTCAGCGCAATTGGCAGCATACGACGCATCATTTACAATTGAGCGAGATAGACTGTGCGTGACTTTTAGTTTTGCCATAATTCATCGAGAGTTAAGTTGTGGGGATTTTTGAGGATGAAGGCGTTGTTGTCTTTGATTAAGTCACCGCTACAGAGAATCGGTAAGCGTTCTTGATAAGCTTTAATCGCCAGGATATAATCTTTGTCTGCGAGGGAGGTTTGAATTTTCCGCAATTTGTCAGCAATGACGCCTATTAAGGTTATTTCGCCACTTAATTTGTCAGTGTTGGGGGTGTGAATTTGCATGACAATTCCCTGTAAGGTCATATTGGGTAGTGAGGTGATCAAGTCGGCTAATATTTCAATTTGAGAGCGATTTTCGACAATTTCTAGGGTTTCCATGACTTCGTACATCCGCAGAGCAAAACCGCTGACTTCTGGTTTGAGAGCTAACAAAATTTCGTAGTCTTCGCCTGCTTCATTCTTGCGAGTCCAGATGGATGATTTGTCACCGTCTCGGCTTTGTTCGTGCCATCCATGTTTTTGTAAATAAGCAGCGACTTGAGGCGGTTCTAAGGTTTTGAGAATATCGGGGTCGCGGACTGTTACTATCATAGGAGTTCTCCTGATTCAATGCGCTGCATGAGAGTTTTTAAAGCGTCTGTGTTGAAAATGTTTTGTGTGGGTATTTGAACAGTGACAGTGTTTTGATTTTGGGTGGGCGGTAGCCCTCGCAATGATGCCCAGTAGCCACAATGGCGAAGGGAGAGTTCTTGTTGAGATTGGCGCAACCAATCCTCTTGGCTGTCGGGTACTAAAACGATAATCAGAATGCGGGGGACGAAAGGGTTTTCTAGCCTTAATTCTTCATAGTTTTTAACTTCTAGGGGATATCGGATAATTTCATTATCCAGTAATTTTCTGGAGGTGCATTTTATTTGGACATCTAGGCGAGGGCGGCGCGTTGATTGTGATGGTCCCAAACCTGTAATAATTACGTCAACTCCTTCTGCATCTAAGGGACGCGGGGCTATTTGGAATGAGTAGCTTGCCGTGGCTGTTACCGCATAGACATAAGCATAGCTAAATTCTTCTTTTTGGGTGTTGGCGTTCATCTGAAGGAAACTTTTTCATAGGTTGATATTATTTGGTTGGTGACAATGGAGTAGAGAACATCGGGGTCTAAATCAGCTCCATTTTCCCAGTAAATTGTCCCCCATTCGGGATTTAGTTTGACTTGTTTAAAGTAAGTCAAGTCTTGCAGGGGGGCGAAGATTCCGGTAAATTCGATTAATTGGCTGATGTCAACTACTCCCTCTTGGTTATCTTCAAATTTGAGGTGAAGTTGATAGTTTTCTAATGGTTGAACTGAGCTAATATCTTTGAGCATTGTTTATGCCAAAGGGGCAATAGGTTCTAATGGTGTTTGAAGTCTGGCAAGTTGCCAGTTTTGCATGAGCTCTGTTTGATGAAGGGCAGCCCACTCTACAACTAATCCTAAGATGCGAGGGGAAAGTTTGCCTTCTAGGATTGAGAGGGTTTCGATATCAATGATGGCTTTTTGTTCATTGTAGCGGGCATGAAAGTGCGGGGGCGGGTGGTGGTTATAGTACATCGTGATGATGATGCCTAAAAATCAACCCAGTTCTGGCATTAGATTGTCTCCTATACAATTCTTTCGGCGTCTTTTACCCGGTTTCGTAAGACTAAATCCGCTCAATACATTCTTGAATATTCCTTAAAACGTGCGTTTTGGTTCCAATTATACTAAAAAATCTACCTCGCTATCTGCTGTTGCTTCACCCCTGGCAACCGAACCAAAAACGCGCACATTTAACGCGCCTGGGTGAGTAGCAATTCTCAGGATATCGGAGCGCTTGGACTTCAGAAATTCCTCAATTCCCATAACTCCACGCTCTGCCGATTTTCCCGAATCATCGCCTCTAACTTGGCACTCTCGGCAAATTGCCTCTCCAACTTCGCCGTCAAATGCAGCATCTTCTCGTCCAAACCCTCCTTCTCCTCCTCCTCCGCCTCCGCCCCCACATACCTCTCAGGAGTTAAAACATAACACTTACCGTTTTGCTTTTTTGTTGCCTTTTGACTCCGCACAAGTGTTACAACTCTTTTGGAAAGTACATTTGCAGCAAATCTGCCCCGCCCCAACTCAACTGGCCTAAGTTCTCCAGGACTTAGGTAAAAAGCACCTAAAGTATGATGCGAAACTCGGGCAATACTCTTATTCTATAAATCCATCGGGCATTAAACCGATATCCACAACCGCTAAGATTTATTGCCAAAAATTAAATCTTTCCGGCGAAAAGTTGCTATTTAATGAATAAGACTTTACAATCCAGCAAGGTAAATGAAACTCTCAATGAGCAGTGCTGCAAGCACTAACCCGAAATGGGTCGCAAGTGCCAAAAAGCAGCAAAAGCTACATTTTTTAACTCTTTCAACAGCAAAGCATTGGCAAAAAACCCAGGGATCGACGGTTGGCATCTTGGAACGAATGCTTTGCTCGCAATACTACAAATGTATCAAAACTTGTCTGCCAAATTTAGCCCTAACCGATGCCTAGCTGTAACTCTTGCTGCGTAAGGTTTCAGTTTCTAATTAGGCTGGTTTTATTGTCTTTAACTACTTGAGGATTCGATCGCATGATTTCGTCTACAACTCAATCCGATGTGCTGCCTTTGCCTTCGCCAACCGTAACGGCTGCAACCCAAACCAGTGTGGCTGCAGCAACTGGGGTGTGCGTGACGGTTCACGGTCACTTTTACCAGCCACCCCGGGAAAACCCTTACCTGGACGCGATCGAACGCCAAGCCAGCGCCTCTCCCGCCCACGACTGGAACGAACGCATTGACATCGAGTGCTACCGCCCGAACGCCTTTGCCCGCATACTTAACGATCGCGGCGAAGTCACGGGGATCGTCAACAACTACGAGTATATGAGCTTCAACATCGGGCCCACCCTGATGAGCTGGCTCGAACGCTACGACGCGGAAGTCTACCAGCGGATTCTGGAGGCCGATCGCAAAAGCTGTCAGCGTCTCAACGGTCACGGCAACGCGATCGCCCAAGTCTACAATCACATCATCATGCCTCTCGCTAACGAGCGAGACAAATACACCCAAATTCGCTGGGGGATCGCTGATTTTCGCTCCCGGTTCGATCGCGATCCCGAAGGAATGTGGCTCGCCGAAACCGCCGTAGACTACGCCACCCTCGAAGTTTTAGTCGCTGAAGGCATCCGCTTCATTGTCTTAGCCCCCTCCCAAGCCGAACGCTGCCGCCCGCTAATCGGGCAAAACCACGAAGGGGAACATGGGCAAAATTCCGAATGGCACGAAGTCGGCGGGGGTCAAATCGATCCGACACGCCCGTACCGCTGCTATTTGAAGCCGGAAATGCGATTGATGGCTGACCACCAACTCTCGCCACTGAGCACTCACCATTTTGGCCGCAGGCACTTCCAAAATTCCGAAGCCCCACCTGCCAACACTCCCTACATCGATATCTTTTTCTACGATGGCCCGATCTCGCGGGATATGGGCTTCAACGACGTTCTCAGCAGCAGCCACCACTTGGTGGGGCGCTTGGGTCAAGCAGTACGGGGAGACCACCGACCGGCTCAATTAATCTGCGTGGCGACGGACGGCGAAACTTTCGGCCACCACAAACACAGTACGGAAAAATGCCTCGCTTACGCCTTCACAGAAGAGTTTCCCCGTCGAGGCTGGACGGTGACGAATTTTGCTCATTATTTAAGTCAAAATCCGAGCGCTTGGGAAGTGGAACTCAAACCGGTGACGGCCTGGAGTTGTTCTCACGGGGTCGATCGCTGGCAAGATGATTGCGGCTGCGGTGGTGGTGGCGAGTGGAACCAAAAATGGCGCCGCCCTCTGCGGGATACTCTCAATTGGCTGCGCGATCGACTGATTCCGATTTACGAAGAAGCAGGGCGCAAGCTGTTGAGCGATCCCTGGAAAGCTAGAGATGAATATATTGAGGTCATCCGGGATCGATCGCCCGCTAACGTTGACAGTTTCCTCCAACGCCATCAAGTGCGCCCCCTCGATGCCGGAGAACAGGTGGATGCCCTGCGACTGCTGGAAATGCAGCGCCACACCCTGTTAATGTTCACTAGCTGCGGCTGGTTTTTTGAAGAAATCTCGCGGCCCGAAGGCGTGCAAATTCTGCGCTACGCGGCCCGGGCGCTGGAATTGGCGGGCGAAGTTACCGGCATCCAGCTAGAAAAGGATTTTGTCGCTCAACTAGCCCTCGTACCCAGCAACGTTGACTATTTCAAAACAGGGGCCGAAGTTTACCGCAAACTTGTGGTGACAGCCCAAATTAGTCTCAGACAAGTGGCAGCCCACTACGCGATCAGTTCTCTGTTTGCCAAATATCCCCGCGAACAGCGAGTTTACTGCTATCAGGCCCTGCAGGAAGATTTCCAAATTCAGCGCATGGGCTCGATGACTCTGGCTGTGGGTCAATTGCAGTTAACCTCGGAAATTACGCGGGAAACAGAGGTTTATGTGTTTGCTGCGTTCCACCTCGGCGGCTGGGACTTCCACTGCTGCATTCAGCCTTTTGGCAGCCGCCGGTCTTACACTATGCTGAAAGAGCGGTTGTTTGGGGTTATGCAAGAAGCTTCGGCGGCCCACGCGATTCTGGAAATGGTGCGGCTGTTTGGGGATCAGTCCTTTAGCTTGCGGGATTTATTCGCTGAGGAACGCCACCGGATCGTGCAGTTGCTGAGTCAGGAAAATTTGACTCGGTTGGATCAGCTTTACACTCAGGTTTACCGCGAAAATTACGGGGTGATGATGGCTTTCCACCGAGACGAGTTGCCGGTGCCGGTAGAGTTGCAGGTGGCTGCTGAGGTGGCTTTGGGACACCGCTGTTTGACGGCGGCCAAGGCGCTGGAAGTGGAAACGGAGGATGTGGAACCGTTGCTGGCCGAAATTGAGGCGATCGCCACTGAAAGCGGCCATCTCCGCTGTCGGTTGAACGTTCCCGAAGTCAAGGAAATTTTGGAAAGGCTGGTTTGGCGATCGCTAGACAGGCTGCTGCAAGCAGGATCGGGCGCGGAGGATCGCTCGCCTGTCAAGTTGGAAGCTGATATCCGCACGATCGAGCGTTTGATTGCGGTGGGCGATCGGCTGAGTCTGGGTTTGTGTTTGGACAAATCGCAGGAACTGTATTTCGATTCTCTGTACAGTCAAATTGTGCCTCTGTGTTTGGGCTGGCTGCAACTGCAAGATGCCTCCGAGGGCGAGAGTGTGGTCGCTGCCGTTGCCTTGGGGATTGCAGGTTCCGGCGCCGGCTGGGACTTGTCTTCAATCCGGCAGTTGCTGGAGTTGGGTCAAACCTTGGCTGTTGATGTTGAGTGTTGGTTAAATCAGTTAAGTAAATAGTTTCTCGATTAGCCAAGGAAATCAATTCCCGCGCTTGAGAATCTGCCCGATCGGGGTTTAAATCCCGATCGGGCCTACGGGTTCAACCGAGAATCATCAACATTTCGGCTGACGTGGATCGTGGCTGGGGATCGAAGCAGCGACAGGGAACCGCCAACTTTGTTTAAGTTTTCGCTCTACTTGTGGGAAGATAAGAAGACTGGCGGCAAAGCGTACAAGTGTTAAGCACCAGTAGGCTTTGCAGAGTTTTGAAGAGAGAACACTAAATATAAGTCTGTCAGTAACTCAGGGCTAAAGCCACTGAGCTTGTAAGAGGAATCAAGCAAGCTGTATTGACCAGCCTAAGTCTTCACTGACTACGTTATTGGGGTCATAACACCGGAAAATGCGACG
>NZ_JAUBOZ010000073.1:0-33251 GCF_036700475.1 Microcoleus sp. T2B6
CGATGGTTGGTGGCGGGGGTAGGCACGGGGGCACTACCCCTACAAAAACCTCGTTTTTGGTGAGAATGAAACAGCCCCCCTTGGGAAGGGGGGGCTGGGGGGGGTAAATTTTGCTCGTTTAGTGCTGACTCAAAGCCAAATTGACAAGCCGGCAATTCAGCGGAAATAGCAAAAATCATTTCTGATGAAATATTACCTGACAACAGGTGACAAAAATCTAAAGCTTGCTCAAAACTTTCGGAACCAAACCAACTCAAAGGGGCAATTTCTCCCCAACCAATTTGATTATTTTCGCCAACAAGTCGCAGGATAATTCCCGATCGAATATCCCAGATGCCGTGACTTGTTCGCAAGGGGCGCTTAAATTTTCGCTGATAAGTGCGAAACTCGAATTGATAAAACATTAGTTTTTTAGTTAATCATAAAATTGTCTCACAACAGATCCAAACTTATCAATATTTTCAAAATGGATATTGTGGCCAGCTTTTGGTACAATTTCCAGAAGGGCGGCTGGACACAAGCTGGCAATTTCGGTATTTATACTTGTAAATTTATCATCATATTCTCCCGCTAGCAAGAGGATGGGAATTTGATTTTGTGCGAGTTTTTCCCAGAGAGAGGGCTGGTTGCCGGTTCCCATGTTGCGGAGGGATTTGGCTAATTCTAAGGGATTGTTTGCTAAGCGGCTTTCTATGAGTTTGTCGAAGTTGGGAGAGTTTTTTAAAGATTTGAATAAAGGGATATCGTACCAGTTTAATAAAAAATCTTTAATGTTGCTCTTTTCCAGCTTTTGTGCTAGCTGTAAATCGGCTTGCAGGCGGTGCGATCGCTCTTTTTCTGTCTTCAATCCCGGAGAAGCTGACTCTAACACTACTTTCTCGAATCTTTCTGGAAAATGTAATGTCATGTAAAGTGCCAATCGCCCGCCCATTGAATAGCCCAACAACAAACATTTGTCTATTTGTAAATTATCTAATAAGTGTATCAATGCTTGGGCTGTATTTGATATATTGTAGCAACTTTCGTCGCCGCTGACTCTAGTTTTTCCGTGGCCTGGAAGGTCAACTGCTAGACAGCCATAATTTTTAGAGAGTAAGGAAATGACGCTGCTAAAATCTTGAAAATTTCCCGTGAATCCATGCAAAAATAAAATTTTTTGCTGATTATTGCGGCCAGTTAAAAAATAGTGAAAGTGATAATTATTAAAATTGGCCATTTCCAAAATTAGTGAATCTACCTTATTGACTGATATCTGATTTCCGCATCAGCAACAGAGATGATTGCCCCAAAACGAGTGAGAAAGTCCATACCAAGAAGACCATCTATACGAAGATTTGGCGGTATATCGTGGGCAAACACGTCAAAATTTTCTATTAGTTGACCCACGCAATTAAACCAAGATACATTAATTACAGGAACATAGATTCTTCCTTGACCTGTAAAGATTTCTTGCCTGCGTAGAGGATGGCGCGTATCGTAACCCAAATCCTCTAATGTTTTCACTGGCAATATTGTGTAGCTGGCTCCTGTATCTACCAATAAACGCACCCGATATTCAGTAGCGTCACCATTATTTCCACCAATGGTTGCTTGCACCGCGAGCAAATTTCGTCCGTGACGCAACAAGCGATAAGCTTTTTGATAATCTGGCATTTTTGTTACAACATAGCTGCTAAGTCTTCAGGGATAGGGCCGGTGTATTCTATTGCCACCGATTTTCCCTTCCTTGACAAAGCATTATTGTAAAGCAAATCGCGATCCGGTGAGTGTGCTAAAACTTCACCTCGAATTACATTCAAATCCTCATCCAGTTCAGTGTAAGCAATTAGCACCCACTCGCTAGGATATAAGTGGATGATTTCTTCTAGGCTGAGGATTTTGTCAATTTCTACTTGCGTACTCATGCTTTGATTCTCCTTTTTTACGATTCAATGTGAGGTACGGATTGCTAAATTAAAGAAGATTTTGAGAAGTCGCCCAACTCTGCCAACTCGCCCAACTCCCTCAGCTTAGCAAACCATACCTCCAGTTTACCGGAATTCTCGATCGCCCGATCTACAAACCAAAGCCCAACGCCAGCAGCAATCCGCTCGAAAAATGCAGCGTAACTGCGATAAACTTAGAGTTGCTGACATGAACAGGTTGGTCGTGATAGTCTGTGACATGGCGGCAAAGGTCGATCGCAAACGGCAAACTCCCAAAAATCAACAGCGTCCAAATTGGGAACATTCCCAAAGCCACAAATAGCACAGTCAAAGCATAAACGCTGCCGCACAACCACTGCAACAACTGGGCACCTTTCTTTGTACCGAGTCGCACAATTGGCGATTTTTTACCCGCCGCCAAATCATCCGCAATTTGATGAAAGTGGGAACAAAATAAGATGATACTCGTAGTAATTCCCACGATAACCGAAGCCGCCAAATTAGTTGCAGACCAAGTTTGAGTTTGACTGTAATAAGCAGCGGCGAAGGCTAGCGGCCCAAAGGTGAAAAAGCAGATTATTTCCCCCAAACCCTGATAGCCAAGACGAAACGGAGGCCCTTGATAAGTGTAGCCCAGAGCACAGCACAAAACTACTAGCAAAATGACTGTTGGGTCTTTTTGCCACCAGCTTATGGCGCAGATTCCAGACACTCCGACTGCTAAAAACAGATTGGCTAGCCCGAAAATTAAAGCTTTATTTCCGGTTAAGTTAACTAGAGAATGCGCTTTGTTTTTATCGATGCCTGTTTCCGAGTCAAATACATCATTGCTGAGATTCAGCCATGCTATAATCAAAATGGCTGACATTAAAAAAGTCGAAAAAATTGACGAATTAATCGTTTGAGTTTCGGCAAAAGCAACTGCTGTTCCTACTGAAATAGGAATCACCGCAACGCTGTACATGGGCGGCTTGATTGCCGCCAGCCACAATTTACTATTTGGACGTTCAATTAACTTTGTTGTCATTACACAAACTTGATGCAATTGATAGCAGCGTAGTAATTTTACAATTTTATTGGTGAAGAAACTCTACTCTGTATCGGGTTGAGTGCGCGGGGGGCATCCCTTGAGAGGCTTTGCGGGCGATCGCACGCCCGGTAATGCCCGTCTGCAAACCTCTGCGGGGTCGATCGCATGAGAGTCGAAATTGAGTCGCTCAATCTTAAAGTTTTATGTCTAAATGTTTCGATTGATCGCGCGTTGGCGAAGCCCTCGAAGAGGATCGTCTGTTTTTTGCCCCCCGCTGAGCCCAAACTTTCCGGGAAACTCCAAAGGTCATGTTTTGCGATCGCCCTCCCGTGCTTAGATCGAAATAGGGGTTTTAGCCGGACAAACCCACACTCTATCTGACAAATCTGCTATTCTCGCTTTCATGACAGTAATACCGCACCGCGCTAATCTCTTGCAAGACCGCAATCAACTGCATCAGTTTCTGTTAAATTGCCAGCAGTCTTTAACCGAAAAATATAGCACCAAAATAGTTAGTATTTCTCAGGAAATTTACCCCCTCGATCCGCTAGCTGTACTGCAAGAGATTTCCGAACCTTGTCAGCGGCACTTTTACTTTGAAAAAAGAAACCCAATTGACGGCCAAAGTTTTGCGATCGCAGCCCTTGATTCGGCAATACATCTCACAGTAGCAGGAACTGAGCGATTTGCCTTAGCTCAAAATTTTATTCGTTCAACACTTGCCAATACAATTACCATTGGTGCGGAACGCTTGCCATTTAGCGGGCCTCACTTTTTTTGTAGTTTTACTTTTTTTGATGAAAACATTGCCGCTAGTTCCTACTTCCCGCCCGCCACCATATTTTTACCAAAATGGCAAATTACCAGACAGAAAGATAGCTGCATTCTCGTCGCAAATGCCATAATAGAAAAAGATATAAATATTAAAAATATCGCTGAAAATATTTGGCAAACCTTTGATAAAATTGAATCTCGCAAATACCCTAAACTAACTATTGCTCTCAACAGTTCGATATCTTTGAAACAAATACCCGTCAATGATGCCAGTCAATTTAAAACATCAGTCAAGTCTGCTTTAGAATTGATAGCCTCTAAATATTTTAGTAAAATTGTTTTATCTCAAGCAATCAATGTGATTTCTCAAACCCCTTTCAGTTTAATAGATTCATTAAACAACTTGCGCCTCAGCTATCCCGATTGCTATGTATTTTCAACCAGTAACGGCAAAGGACAAAATTTTATCGGTGCCAGTCCAGAACGCTTAATTAGCATTCACAACAATCAGTTATTAACCGATGCTTTAGCAGGTTCAGCACCGAGAGGAAAAACTGAGGCGGGAGATGCAAAGTTAGCCCAGGGATTGCTAGAAAGCGAGAAAGATATTCGAGAACATCAAGTTGTGATCGACTTTATTGTCGATCGCCTGTCTAAACTCGGCATAACTCCCAATTTTTCCCCAGTGCCCAGACTGCTGCAACTATCAAACATTCAGCATTTGTGGACACCCATAACTGCTCAAATCCCTCCTGATATTCATTTATTAAAGATTTTAGCTCAACTGCATCCAACCCCAGCGGTAGCAGGCGTGCCGAGAGATATTGCCCTCGAACAAATTCGCCGCTGCGAAAGCTGCGATCGCTCTTTGTACGCAGCACCCCTCGGCTGGATCGATCGCAGGGGAAACGGCGAATTTGCCGTCGGCATTCGATCGGCTTTAATCGATGGCGATCGGGCTATACTCTATGCTGGTGCCGGTATTGTGGCTGGTTCGGAACCCGAGAAAGAACTAGCAGAAATTCAGCTCAAATTACAACCACTTTTAAACGCTTTGGTTTAGCAATATATTATAAAAATGATTGATTTTCGCAATACCAACACTCTCTGGTCTTCAATATTAGCAGAGACATTGCAACGACTGGGATTAACTACCGCCGTGATTTGTCCCGGTTCGCGATCGGCACCGCTAACAATAGCTTTTGCTCAAAACAAAAAAATAGAAACTATTCCCATACTCGACGAACGTTCAGCAAGTTTTTTTGCATTAGGAACCGCCCAAAAATCATATTTGCCAACAGCACTAATTTGTACGTCGGGAACCGCAGCCGCCAACTTTTACCCTGCGATAATAGAAGCCAGAGAAAGTCGAATTCCGCTGCTAATATTCACAGCCGATCGACCTCCCGAACTGCGGGACTGTCACGCCGGACAAGCGATCGACCAAGTTAAAATATACGGCAATTATCCGAACTGGCAAGCCGAATTAGCGATACCTTCTGTGTCCACAGGAATGCTAGACTATCTGCGGCAGACGGTAATGTATGCTTGGGAGCGATCGCAATTTCCAACACCAGGCCCCGTCCACCTCAACATCCCCTTTCGCGACCCGCTGGTACCCGTTCCAGACATAGCTGTAGAAGCTTTAGAAACACAATTTAATCCCGAAGATTTCTTTGCAGGATTAGAACCAATTTTTGCCGGAGAAAGCTCTATTGTGGGGCAGGCATCTTGCCTGCCAATTTCAGGAGACGGGCAAGATGCCCGTACCACAACAAGAGACGGGCAAGATGCCCGTACCACAATACAAGTTATTGACTCCATAATTCAAAAATGGCAACAATGCAGCAGAGGGATAATTATTGCCGGCGTTGCACAGCCTCAATTTGCCGAAAAATACTGTAGTGCGATCGCCCAAATTTCCAAATCCTTAAACTGGCCAGTTTTAGCAGAAGGACTATCCCCAGTCAGAAACTACGCCCAACTAAACCCCCATCTAATTTCCACCTACGATTTAATCCTGCGAAACCGCGAACTAGCCGATAAATTAACCCCAGAAATCGCCATTCAAATCGGAGACTTACCCACAAGCAAAGAACTGCGAAACTGGCTAGACAAAACCCAACCAAAACGCTACATAATCGACCCCAGCCACCACAACTTCGATCCCCTACACGGCCAAACAATTCACCTGCGGATCTCCCTAAAAAACCTCGCAACTAATCTCGCAACTATATTAACTCAAGTCCCCCCCCTAAACAAAGGCGAGTCAACTCTTGTCCCCCCCCTTATTAAGGGGGTGTTTGGGGGGGTATCGAGCCCTTGCTACCACTAATATCCCCCCTCAAATCCCCCCCCTAAACAAGGGGGAATCAACTCAAATCCCCCCCCTAAACAAGGACAAATCAACTCAAATCCCCCCCCTAAACAAGGACAAATCAACTCCAGTCCCCCCCCTTAGCAAGGGGGGGTTAGGGGGGGATCTAACCTCTCCCTCAAACGAATACCTCCAACTTTGGCACAACACCGAAATCCAAGTCAGACAAACAATAGACCAAAAAATAGCAACAATTAACCACATAATCGAGCCCAAAGTTTCCTGGCTGCTTTCCCAAATTTTGCCACCGGGAACACCGATATTTATTGCCAACAGTATGCCCGTCAGAGATGTAGAGTTTTTCTGGAAGCCGAACAACTTAGAAATAAAACCGTTTTTCAATCGCGGCGCTAACGGTATAGACGGCACATTATCAACAGCTTTGGGAGTTGCTCACCGCAATCAAAGCAGCATCATGCTAACAGGGGATTTAACACTTTTGCATGATACAAACGGTTTTTTAATTAAAAATAAATTTGTCGGTCATCTGACAATCATATTAATTAATAACAACGGCGGCGGAATTTTTGAAATGTTGCCCGTTGCCAAATTTGACCCGCCCTTTGAAGAGTTTTTTGCCACGCCCCAGCAGATAAATTTTGCTCAGTTGTGTGCAACTTATGGCGTGGAACACGAGGTAATTGAGGATTGGGAACTGTTCAAAGAAAAATTAAATTTGCTGCCAAATAGCGGGATTCGCGTCTTAGAATTGCAAACAGACAGGCGATCGGATGCTAAATGGCGGCAAGATAATTTAGGTAAATTTGCCAAAGATTTGTAGTCAAGACTTTTGTCAATAAGCCTTTCGGGGGCGGGCTCTTCGGCCCAACCCCTACTCCCCACAAGCAGAAAATTCACACTTTGTGGAACAGGCATCTTGCCTGTTCTTGGGAAGGCTGCAATATCTCAGTTTAAACTGCTGGTTGAGCTAGCAGCGAATCTAACTGTCCTTCTGCATCAAGTTTGTGAATGTCATCGCAGCCGCCTACGTGTTGCTTATTAATGAAAATTTGGGGCACGCTGCGGCGTCCGTTAGCGCGATCGGCCATTGCCTTTCTAGCTGCTTCGTCGCCATCAATTTTGTATTCTGTGAAATTTACGCCTTTCCACCACAGCAAAGTTTTGGCGCGGATGCAGTAGGGACAGGTTTGCCAAGTATAGATTTCCACATTGGCTTTGATGCGATCGGGCTTGCGGCCCAAGATGGGATTGAGAAAATCAAGCATTTTCTGTACGGGGGTAAGGGTGGAACTCATTTAGAAATCATACCCAATGTATAAATTCCGCTGGTATGGGCGCATCTGCCAGAGGTGGGTTTTAAGCTGTCGGGCGATCGCATTGTGACCCAAGTCACAACTTTACTCTACTCGGATCACTTGCTTTCACCCCTGACAATCACCTTCGCGCCCTTATTAATATCACTGATATTTTGAGGCAACCAGAAGATGATAAATATATCGAATTCAACCGCACTGCCATGCACCCCGTACAACTCCTCCCCGGCGCTATCTCTGAAATCCTCGCTTCTGTAACGGATACAGGCGTTTTGACTCTGGCCGATCGCTACGGTTTAATGGCCGCCACCTTCGACGACTCTCTGAATGACGAAGACAGAGGCTGTGTCAACCGCTTGCTGCGCGCGGTGCTCCGAGGCCGAGTCCAAGTAGTCAACGAACTTTCAGCAGCATTCTAATCGGGGTTTGAAGTTTTGTTCTGAAGGCAAGGTGAGTCAGCGGTAGATGAAAATAGTGGAAACTCAGGCAGGAGTTGAAACAGCAGTAATTTGAATTCGATTTAAAGTTTTCTCCTCTAACTCAACAACGGTTTTTTTGTCAAAGCAGCCTTTACCGGCTGCTTTTTTTTGATTTAATCGCGGATTTCGAGGTTGTACTGGCGGCAGAGGTCGATCAGTTCTTGTTGGAAGCGATCGCGCACATTCTGGGGCGAGACAATCACGCAGTCTTTGCCGTACCGAAACACCTCTCGAATCAACCAAAACGGATTAGAGACGCGCCGCACGACTTGTCGCACCTTGGTTTTTCCCTCTCCTAATACTTCATCCTGAATATCCTTGTCCACTCTGTGCTCATAGGCTTTGATCAGTCCGCCCCAAAAGTGTAAGTACACTACTAGATAATCTAAGCCTTCGCACCGCCAGTGTCCACTTATAGGGACGATCGCTTTGATGTTGTCGAAGCGCAGACAGCGGTTGTGGATGAGTTCGGGATAGTCGGGATTTTTGATGTCATCAGTCTCTTCGCACCAGATGTTGAGGTAAAAGCGTTTTTCTTCAAAAGACACCTCGGCGTATCGCACGGTGTACTCTAAGTCCTCTCCTTGGTTATTGCGGTAGAGGAGGTGAAATGGCTGTTGAGCCTTCTTGAGCTGATCCACGCGGGGACGCCATCCCTCGCTGGGTTGACTAACCAGTTGCAGAATTGATTGACGCAGGGGAGCATCAAGGTTGCCCCGATCTAACATTAATGCTGCCAGGACTTCTGCGTCTCGAAGATGGCCTGAATCAACAAGGAGTTTAGCAGCTTGTTGTAAGGCTGCGACTTCGGTGGAGTTGAGGGTGAAGGGTTCACCAACTTCTAACTTGTGCTGGGCGATCGCGACCAATAACCCAGATACACTGGGACTTTTGCCCCATTTGATATCGAGGCGAAGGGCGATCGCCTCTAGCTGCTCTTTGGTTCCGGCAGGAATTGACAGTGTAATTGTATCTTTTTTGCGGGACATTGAATTAAATGTACTTACATACTTGACAGATTGGGTTTTAAATGTAAATATAATCTTAGTGCAATTACAAATTTCCTAGATAACAAATGTTGCTGTGCAAATTCTAGAGCCAACAAAAAAAGCCAGAGGCTAGCTCCGGCTTTCAAGCCCTAATAGGTATTTGTGTGAAAGACAAGGTTATTGTCTCGATCGCGGTACTCTTTCAATTCCTGAAAGGCATTTGTGTATCTATCTTAGCGTGAAAGCGATCGATTGGTTCAAAAAAATTACTTTATCGCTGTACTAACCCAAAATACATGGTAGAGTAAAAAGCAAGCCAGACATAAAGCCAGCTCGCCCGTGTTTAAATTACTTAACTCTTAGAATAGAGCATGGCTGGTCTGGTTGTAAACCTACGCAAATACAACCATGACAGATAATCTTCCGAATCAAATGCTTCGGCTGATGTCCGATGGGCAATGGCATAGCGCCCATGAGCTAATCGAGAGTATTAGCCATCGGTTTTCAGCAACCATGCACATTCTGCGAAAGCAAGGCTATCAGTTTGAGAAACGTCGCCTGAGCGGACAACAGCACGAATACCGACTATTGCTGAACGTCAATAATAGGATGTAATGCTATTTTGTCAGGGGGTTTGAAGGAATTTTTCTCTTTCTACCCCTCTAAAGATAGAGTGCTAGAGACAAACTATTCTGACAACAGAAAATTGGCTGTCCTAGTCGTCAAATTTGTTTACCCTACAAAAGTTAACTATGCTCCAAATTTCCCCAACACTGACTGAACTTCAGGAAATTGCTTCACAACTTCCCGAACAAATTCCTTACCTCAAAATGCTCGTTCTCTTTGGTTCTCGTGCCAGAGGTGATACTCACGCAAAAAGTGATTGGGATTTTGCCGCACTTTACGATGAAAATTTTAGACAAGAATATTGCCAAGACCGGGGATTTTCTTGGTTTGAAGTTCCAGGAATTTTGGGTCAAGTTTTTGGAATCAATAGTGATGAAATTGATGTTGTGGAATTACATCGCTGTTCGTCGCTAATTGCTCATTTTGTGGCGCGAGATGGAATTTTACTGTACGAAACAGAATTAGGTCAATTTGAAGCTTTTAAACAACAATGTTTGATGACTGATGCAGAATTAGAAGTGCTGCGTCAGAATCTGCGACAAAAAATCGAGGTTGCGTTGCAAAGGAGGGGAGTATGAAGGAGATTGAGCCTGCGATCGTCTTAGCTAAGCTGGATTTTATGACAGACTATCTAGAGAGTTTAAGTTCTTTTGAGTCGATTACTTTAGAAGAATATCTTAGCGATCGGGGAAAGCAGTTAATTATAGAACGATTGTTGCAACTGATTATTCAAGTTGCAATTGATGTCAATCGATATTTGCTCAAGCGATTAGAAGTCCAGCAACCGAATAGCAACTTTGATGTTTTTATAGAAGTTAGCAACTGTGGCATTATAACAGCGGAGTTAGCTAGCATCTTATCTCAATCAGGTGTTTTGCGTAACCGTCTGGTACATCTGTATGACGAAATCGATCCTGTCAAAGTGCATCAAGCCATCGATATTGTATTGCATAAATACCCGATTTATCAACGGCAAGTCACTAATTATCTAGATTCTCTTAGAGAAAATAATAGATAAATAGTAATTAATCTAAAAAATGATGAACTTATGAGGGCGAATTATGTCACTAAAAAGTCTGCTTTTTGACGAAGAACCTCAAACTTTAGACCACCGCTACTTTAGCGAAGTCCGTCCGAAACTGTACCAACTGCATACCAATCACGGACAGTATGGCACTCGCCAAGGACGCACCCTTGCCGAACACCTCGATTCGGCTTGTCAGTTCGTTTTAACGGTTAGCAAAATTGCCGGAGTTCCGGATGACAAACGCGCTTGTATTCTGGCCGCGACTGCCGTTCACGATTTGAATAAGCTGGCAGACGACGGACGCAATGTTAAGACGTTGGCACGCGATCGCACTTTTTTGCTACAACAACTCGATCGCGCCTGCGTTGCCCAATTCGCCCAAACCGACTCCGAACTCGAACTCGTCCGCCGCCTGATAGAACGCCATTCCGGCCACAGCGCCAGCGATGGAATGCGTTTTTTGCCTGAAGATCCCAATATCAAACGTTGGGCCGCGATGTTGATTGGGGGCGACTTATTTGACTTAGGAATTGAGGAAAATAAGCGCATTCGCAAAGTTGAAACCGAGTTAACCGTTGCATTGCAGCGTGACAGTAAGTTGTTTCATGTCACTCTTTCCGAAGACCGAGGTTATTTAACTTCGCTGTTGCTGTCAGCTTGTGAAGAGGTTTTGCACGATCGCAATTTGCATACCCTCGCGATCGATCCCAACGGTCAAATTTTTGTCGGAGAAGCCTTTCCCGACGGCGATTTAAGCTTAATCATTGCTCAAAAATGGCAAAAAAAGATCGATCGCGTCTTTAGCAGCAACGTCGAACAACTCGTGAACGCCACCAAAGACGGCATCAAAATCGACCCGCAAGCCATCCAACAAAATCCCGAAGCAACTTTAGACGAAGTAGATAAGTTACTGCTAAAAAAAGCCAGCGGTTACAAAGTAGAAAAAGTCGCCAAGGATATTGAAAAATATGGCGGCGATGCTGGACAAACCGCCGTTAACGCTGCCGCTGCTGTCGGCTTGCATCCAGTTTCCAATGCCGATGAATTTGCCATTTCTGAAGGACTAAAAACCGCTTACCTCAGCTATCGGGCCGCCGAACTCAGCCCCAAGGAGGTTTGGGATCGAATTGCAACGCCAGTCGGATTATCCCCTGAACAGCGGGCGGCATTGGAACCGTTTAACGCGCAGTACGGACGCTGTTTGTTTGCGGCGAAATCCATCGAGGGCGATCGCCAACAGAAGTTAGAAAAGGTATTTGCCGCCTTAGAAGACTCATTTCAACTGCGCGGCAAAGCCGAAGAGGTAGACGTATCTGAAGAATTGGTAAATGCCGTTCGGCAACTGCTCAACTTTTCCACACCAGCCAATTGGCAAGGCTTTAATGAACTCACAGCCTACATTGAAGCTAACCCGCGCCAGCGCTGTTCCTTGGGGACGACATCGCTACAAATCGGCGAATTGAGTTCCCCGAAAATGCCACCGGGAACCAAAGTCCAAGCTTTTTCCAATCGTCTCCCCGGCGGCATGATTGCTGAACCCAAACGGCGGGCCGATAACTTATCGGCATTGGGTTATCAGTTGATGGCAGTTGGTGCAAATTTCCCGAACTCTGTCAAACAAGACCCGTTATATCTTCACTTTGCCCTGCCAAAAGGATCTAGTGTTGAACTCAGAACAATTTGGCAAAATTTTCTCAGAAATACCGCAGCCCAGAATGAAGATGGGACAGTAACAGTTGACGAAATTAAACTTTACCGCGAAAACGAGATGGTTTTTCAATCCAACAAAATGGTTGGGTTTGCACTGCCAAAACGTCCTGAATTTATCAACTCAACGGTGACAATTCCCGTGCTGTGGGGAGAAGTTAATAACTCCGTGGCGTTGCTGAAATCGCTCAGATTGGCGTTGGAAATGAGTTTGGCATTTGACTTGGGTTTTCCCTTTGTTTTGGGTGCCAATCTGGAAGTCGAACCAACTTGGGATGTTTTCGGAAAAGTTGAGGGAATTCCGTCATCTTTGCAGCCACTATTAGGCAGCGGTCAGTATCGGCGAAACGGTCATTTATCCAAGGAAGAACGGCGCACGGCAGTCACGGCAGAGCAAGTTTTAGAACGGTTGCGCTGTATCGGAAAGCTAGCTATTTCGGTGGCAAGTATTCAGAAAAAAGATGACTGTTTGTATGACTTGGCGCGGGCAGCAACTCGTCCGCTGAGTTTCTATTACGTCCTGCTGCGCTGGCTGCTGCGGGAACAAGATGACCCTAATTTGGAGGCAATTTGGTCTCGGATAAAAGAACCTTTGAATACTTTACTGAGGAGTCTCATGTCAGAAGAACACGATCGCGTTTCTAGCTATCTCAAGCAAGCCGCACACATTGCCCAAGTTGCCAATTTGTGTGGCCGTTCCCCCCGCCGCACTGCCCAAACTGAACCGTTTTCAGCATTTATCAAAGCTGTACGATCTCGAAAATCTCATATGGATTGGGACACGGTATTTGCCGCCTTAGTGCAGCAATATCACAACCGTCTCGATCGCATTCGAGAACACGGCGTTGGTAAACCAAAACATGAACAAATAAAGCAGTTTTATCAAGTTTTGCAACAACTATTTGAGGGGGTTTATCACTCGCGTTCCGAACGACTGCTAACTGATAGCAAGACCCTTGAAGCTGCCTACTTATTCTTTTTTAAAGAAGCGCGTCAAGAAGTTAAGTCTAAAACTGAATCTGAAACCGAATTTGAAGCCGAATCTGAAACCGAGTCTGTAAACAACTAGGAGAATTTAAAATGTCGATCGCAAAATTACAACCATTCCTCGCACCCAGCTACGAAAACTTCCCCAAAGGGCGCACCATTGGGATTGTTGTCCTTCGTACCACGCAATCGGAAACCATTTTTCGGACAGAGGGAACAGGCGAACCGATGTGTAATGAATACGTGCAGGCTGGCATTGAAGATACCGAATCAATTCCTCGGTTGGTGATGACAAAACGCAAACAAGTTGCCCCGGAAAGGCGGAAAGGACGAGAGTTTTTGCGATCGCACAATCTTCTCTATACTGCAAAAAACGATGCAATTTGTGCTCTCAATACCAATGCGCCTTGTGAAATGTGCGTTGATTGCTTCCTCTACGGCTTCGCAGCGGGGGGAGAAGGGGCGCAAAAAAGCAGGGTGTGGACAGAGGATGCGTTTAGTGTGTTGCATTCGACGGAACTAATTGCCGATCGCACCATCAATGCTATCTTTGAAACCGGAACTATGCGCGATGAAAAGGGTAACGCTTCGACTGCCCTCAACACCAGCGAATACATCAAACCTGGGGTTCACTTCCTCGATATTGTCACCCTCAAAGATGTCACCGCTGACGAACTGCGGTACACCCTCGGCAACATTTTATTAACCAGTCGTTACGGTGCAGTTTCCAGCCGCGTCGGACGCATGGACAATCAAATTCTCGGTGTATTTGGTGGTATTGCTGAACTGCCGAGTTCTCTGGAATTAGTACAAGGGGTTTATGACAAGCTGAAAGCCCAAAATACCGCCCTCGAACATCCTTTAAAAACCGCATCTTTAGTAGATGCAACTCAGGAAATAATCGGCAATTGGACAAATAAACGAGGTATTTCGATGCAGCTTTCCCCAGCAGAACTTGATGCGCTGGTTGCCGATGTCGATCGACATTTGTCGCTACCGGAACAAGAAACATTCCTCAAACGCTTGGATGAATCCTACGCACCTTGGCGGAAGGTGAAAACTGAAAACAAGAGCAAAGGGCGAGGTAAAAAATCGGAGGAATCATAAATTTTGTCCCTGTGTCGGGGCGGGTTTACAAATATCCTCAATTTAAAGGATAGGGGTGAACTCGCCCGTACAGGATTTGCGTTTATTTAATTGTTTGAATTAATCTCTACCATGCCGCAATCAGAACTTTATCGGGCTTCTTCCGCTTCCGTAATTACCTATCAAACCGCACACTTAGTCGAACTTTGGTGCGCCGAACCCGTGTTTTTTGCCTCGCGGGAATTGTCCGATACTTACTATACCGAAGGGGCGATCGGCAATTATGCACTAGCCTATGCTTTAGGTTGGGCGCGATCGCCCTATCGCCTCACCGGACAAGACACCAGCAGACCTCGGTATATAGAAGATTTAACGCCCCTTTCCGGTAATAGCTACATCCTCCCCGCATGGCCGGCTGACGGCACTTTATCCTTCAGATTTGAGCGGTTTAACGCCCTTTCTGACTCTTATTGGTATGCGATGACAAATAACCGAGTGGCAACAGCACGGGAAGATTTGCCCCTCAGTAGAACGGGGAAAAAACCCAGTACCTATCGTCCTAGCAACTTCCCCCAAACCGGGCGACTGCGAGTAATTGAACGGGGAAATCGGTTTCAGACATTAGTATTTGGCGATCGCCAATTGCCCGAATACATTCGCGTCGGAAAATTTACCAGCAAAGTCCGCGTTGAAATCGTGAAAAAACTCGATGTTGTGCAACTTCCGAGGGGCGATTATCGCTGCAATACCTATCTCAGCGCCGCCGACTTACCTGCAAATATCGAACTCCTCGCTTTCGACTTAATTTCGATGCCGCCCGCATCGTTATTGAAAAATCTTTCGTTTCGCGGTGAGGCGCTGCAAGCCGGCGATTTTATTCTCCCAGCTAACCTTGAATTTTGTGGTGGAAATAACAATGGATAATCTGAAAATTAAACTCGAACCAGCCAGCATTTCTGCCTGTCCCCAATTGCCTAAACAACTGGAATTTATGGGACAAGCCTTGCAGCATCAAGTCGATGTTTATGAAGCGTCCGAAAATAATGATATCATTCTCGACCTCGCACCGACGGGAACGGGGAAAACCAAAGCCGGATTGAGTGTTTTGCTGCACAATTCTCAGCGCAATGCTATCTATATTGCGCCAACAAATGCCTTAATTGACCAACAAACTGAAGCCGCCGAAAAATTTGTTCGGGATGCGGGTTTACCTCATATCGTGAAAGCTGCTTCTGCTAGACAAGTCAATTCCTGGCCCGACGATCGCGTTGGGAAACGTTCTGGCGAGAAAATCTATAATGTTTTGCGCGAACCTGCAACTATTTTTCCCGAATGCGGTGGCGGTAGACCTATTTTGCTGGTGACAAACCCGGATATTTTCTACTACGCTGCATTTTTTCAATACAATCCACTGGATCGCGGAAATATTGCCAGTGAATTTTACAGCAGTTTCTCGACTGTAATTTTCGATGAATTTCACCTTTACGATGCAAAACAATTAGTTAGCTTGTTTTTCTATCTCGCTTTATCTAAAGAGTTTGGCTACTTTCAATACAATCGAAAAATTGTTCTGTTAACGGCAACGCCAGAACCTGCTTGCGAAGAAGCCTTAAATGTCTTAGGAAAAAATGGGGTAAAAATTGCTCGAATCGATGGCAAAAGTCAAATTAGTTATCTACGTCCTTCTCAAACTGAAGTCAATCTAGAAATTCGCAAGCAGGTTGATAAAGAAACTACGATCGCAGAAATTGTCCAAGAAGTTCGGCGGCGACTCAGAGAAAATCCTGACCAAAATGGGGCAGTAATTCTTGATGCCAAAGATACCCTAGGGCGCATTTATAACCAATTGTGCGATCGAGGATTTGCCGATTTCTGCGGGCGGATTACGGGGGATACACCGAAGGAAAAACGTGCGCTGGCTGCCCAAAAACAAGTGATTCTAGCTACCAGTACCGTCGATGTCGGTTTCAACTTCGATCGGGAGAAAGAAACACCCCGGCAAAATCTCGATTGGTTGATTTTTTCCACGCGCGATCGCTTTTCATTCTGGCAGCGCATCGGGCGTGTCGGACGGGTTTTAGGGAAAACGCAAACCGAAATCCCTTCAGAGGCGATCGCCTATTTACCCGATCGCGCTTGGGAACAAGGCATCGAACAACTTGACTGTTCTGGCGGACGCAAAACCCTGACGGAAATGTTAGAAAGTCTAGACTGCATGAAGCGTCCCTTTCTCGACATTTACTGGCGTTCCGAAGCTTTTCTAGAAATTGCCAAACCCTTACTAGAACTGGAAACTGTTCTGGAAAATTTGCCGGAAGCAAGTTTAGTTATGCAGCTTTATCAAACCATGCAAATAGTCTTGGGAGGTAAACGAGACTGGAATTCTTATCGGCGGCGGATGAAAGTATTGCAAGGTGCCGAAAATGTGGCAAAATCTACTATCAAACAAATTCAAAAAGAGTGGCAGTACATTAAAGGCGGTCAAAACTGCGTTAAGAGTTTTATGCAAGCAAACTATCCAGAAGATTGGGAAGAAATAGATTCTGGGAGAACGTCAATCGAATTAGTTGAGGAAAAAATCCGCAAAAACCAAAAAGTCGCCGAAGAGTTGAAAGAATACGCGACAATTCTCAAAGCCAGTTATGCGCCACTTTTCAAGTTTCGAGAAAGTTTGTTTGAAAATGTCAAGATTTATGACCCCAAAAACTTTTTACTCGATGAAGTCGGCGAAACCAATCTCGATCCCATTCACCTGCTGAGATTTTTTGAATTTGCGTCCGATGAAAATGGGATTGTGCTTACCCATCGCGCCACCGAAACTTACGGACTCAAATTTGCCTTGCAAGTTGCAGATTTAGAAGATTTTGCAAACAACTATCTTTGCAAACTTTATGCTTTTAAAAATTGTACGATCGAACGGACGATCGGCGATAACGTCCGTCCCACAGCGTTAATTTCCCAGCTTACACCGCCCTTAATGCCCGGTGTTATTGTCCGAGAACATCGCAAAAATCGCTGGGCAATTCTCAAACTCAGAAAACAAGGAATCGAATGCTATCCAATTACGGTCAAAGATAGCTTTGCTAACGAACAAGAATATACATTCTTTCCGAGTTTATCCGGCATTTTGGCGATCGCCTCCGCTGGCATTACCTTAAGATGTCCTGACAATCAAGAATTCTGGGTAGTTTAAATTATGCCACACAGCCTAGTCCTCAACCTCCTTCCCCTGGCCCCAATTCCCCCCGGATACCTCACCGGAAGACACCTGCACGCCCTCTTCCTCACCCTCGTGAGCTCCGTTGACAAACAACTCGGCGATCGCCTCCACGAAGCCACCGCCCAAAAATCCTTCACTCTCAGCCCTTTGCAAACTAAAAAATGCCCTTTCAAAAAACACCATTTCCTGCAATGGGAACACACAGAACCGATTCCAGAACACACCCTCTGTTGGTGGCGAATTACTCTCCTTGATGACACTTTATTCGGCAAATTAACTCAGCTTTGGCTGAATCTCAATCCCTCGAAGCCGTGGCATTTGGGGCCAGCCGATTTGATGATTACCAAGATTCTCGGAACGCCCCAAGTAGATCAGCCTTGGGCTAATGCTTGCGATTACTCTCAACTGTACGAACAAGCTTCTGAAACTAATCGTTTAATTGCCTTCAGTTTTGCGACTCCTACAACTTTTCGACAGGGGAAATTTGATTCAGTGATTCCTACTAGAGACTGCGTTTTTAATAGTATCCTCAGTCGCTGGAATAAGTACAGCCCGATCGCAATTCCCGATCTTTCCTTCGATGCACTTTTTTCGACATTTGTCAATATCCGAAGTGAAAAATTGACAAACTATCAAAGCGATTTTGTTGGCATGGTTGGGGAGGTTAGTTATCGGATTTTGGGAGATGTCGAGCCCTTAGTGATTAAGCAAATTAATGCTTTGGCTGATTTTGCTGTTTACTGCGGCGTGGGGAGGAAAACTCCGATGGGGATGGGAATGACTAGGCGAATAGTTGTTAAAAAAGTTCTTGATAACTAAACGTAAAACCCATAGTCCGCCAGGGGTTGAAACCCCTGCCTCAAAGCTAAAGTCCTCTGAAGAGGACTGCAAGAATGAATGATTAAATTACTGCTTCAGTCGGTTTCAACCTTGGCGCTTACTGTTACCGATAAGCTCAAAATATCATCAATGATTCAATTACTTCTTCAGTCGGTTTCAACCGACTTTAGCTATGAGACAGGGGTTTCAACCCCTGGCGGACTGGCGGCTCACTAATTCCTCAAATAACTGGTTCCTAGGCTCTGCCTGGGAACCGATATCCAGAGGCTCTGCCTCGCTTGCTCAGGGAGGAAAATTGGAGGCAGAGCCTCCGGATCTGTGTTACCAGGCAGAGCCTGGGAACGAGTAGACTCTTGTGGAACAGGCATCTTGCCTGTTGCTAATTCTCAATTACTAATCTCCTACAAACCATCAAAATTATGAACGATTCTGATTACATTTCGATCGCAACTCTCAACCAATACTCCTATTGCGCTCACCGCTGCTGGCGAATGTCTTGTGCGGGAGAATTCACCGATAATCAGTATACCATAGAAGGGACAAGTTTGCACGATCGCGTTCACACGATGGGCGAAATTAACCGCAATGAAACTTGGCAGGTGCGGGCGATTTGGCTGAAATCCGAGCGCTACAAACTGATTGGTAAATCGGATTTGATTGAGTCGGCTGAGGGTGAGATTTACCCCGTTGAATATAAGCGGGGACGGAAGGGGGAATGGGATAACGATGAGTTGCAAGTTTGCGCCCAAGCGCTTTGTTTAGAGGAGATGACGGGGAAAACTATTGCGGCTGGATATGTGTATTACGCGCAATCGCATCAGCGGCAATTAGTGGAGATTTCTGAGCAATTGAGACAGGATGCGATCGCAACTATTGAAAAAGTCGGTGCTCTTTGGCGATCGGGAAATATCCCTTTACCAGTTTACACCGCTCGGTGTACCGGATGCAGTCTTTTTCCCCAATGTCTGCCCCAAGCTGCCGCCAAAGTCAACCGCTATCAAGAAGCAAGTTAACCTGCAAATAGGAGAATTCACAATGGGAACAGTTTATATTACTCAAGAAGATGCTTTTATCGGCAAAGTCGATGAACGTCTGACAGTTAAAGCTGACAAAAAAAATCTGTTGGACGTGCCATTAATTAAGATTGATGGTGTTGTTGCATTGGGACGCGCTACAGTTTCGCCGGCTGTGGTTGTGGAACTGTTGGAACGTCACATTCCTTTAAGTTTTTTGACTGTAAACGGACGTTATTTGGGGAGGTTGGAACCGGAGATGACGAAAAATATCTTTGTGCGAAAAGCTCAGTGGCAAGCGGCTGGGGAATCGGAAAAATCGGTGCATTTAGTTAGAGGTTTTGTACGGGGAAAGCTCAAGAATTACCGCAATACTTTGTTAGAATGTCAGCGCAAATATTCTCCACAGGATTTTGAAAAACCCATTGCCCAATTGAAACAAGTCATCGCGTCTATTGACAAAACTTCGAGTATTAATTCTCTGCGAGGATTAGAGGGGGCGGGTAGTGCGACTTATTTTGGCTGCTTCAATCAACTGATTCGCGTGCCGGAATTTAGCTTTGAAGTTCGCCGCCGCCGTCCGCCTACTGACCCGATAAATTCTCTGTTAAGTTTGGGATATTCTCTGCTGCGGCACGATGTTCAAAGTGCGGTGAATATTGTGGGGTTTGATCCGTATTTGGGATATTTGCATTTTGAGCGCTATGGTCGTCCTTCGTTAGCGCTGGATTTGATGGAAGAATTTCGACCTTTGGTTGTTGATGCTGTAGTGTTGAAGGCGATTAATTTGCAGAAAGTTTCCCCTAATGATTTTACGGCAGAACCGTTGAGCGGGGCGGTTTCTTTAACAAAAGAAGCGCTGCACAATTTTTTGCGACTTTACGAAGAAAAGAAGCAGTCAAAGTTCAAGCATCCTGTGATGGGCAAGTTGTGTACTTATCAAGAAGCTTTTGAAATTCAAGGGCGGCTGATGGCTAAGTATTTGATGGGTGAAGTTGATAAGTATCCACCTCTGATTTTGAGATAGGGAGGCAATTAAGTTATGTTTGTTTTGGTTTGCTACGATATATCTGAGGACAAGCGCCGCACTAAGATTCACAACATTCTCAAGTCTTATGGGGAATGGAAGCAGTATTCGGTGTTTCATTGCGAGGTGACGGATACTCAGTATGCCCGGATGCGCCAACGTCTGAGTAGGGTGATTAAGTCGGAAGAAGACAGCATCCTGTTTCACTATTTGTGCGCTTGCTGTCAGGGCAAGATCGAGCGGATTGGCGGCCGGGCACCGATCGATACTACGATCTTTATGGTTTGATTTTGCGTCTGGCTGTAGGTGTTAAACTGAGGGGGTGAATTTTAATGGCTGAGAGCTTTACTAGGACTGGGTTTGCAGTGGTTTGTACCTCATGCTGGTCAGACGCAAATGCTGAAAGCTTTACTGGGAGAGAGTTTGAGGTCTATTTGAATTTTGCCCCCTTGACAGGGCGATCGCTGAAACGGTATATTGATTGCAGTCAGACGCAACTGAACCTTGAAAACCTTATATTTCAAGCCTCCCAGACCCCGGCGGCCGAAAACAACCTAAAACCCTATCAGGGATTGAAACCGTATCCCATAGCTTTACCTTCAATTTTGCGATCGCGCCGAAAACAACCTAAAACCCTATCAGGGATTGAAACGATTGAGATAGGGGAATTGCTGAAGGTTTCGCCGGAGCCGAAAACAACCTAAAACCCTATCAGGGATTGAAACTTCCTCTGCTAATTTCTTAGCAATATTACCCGCAGAGCCGAAAACAACCTAAAACCCTATCAGGGATTGAAACCTAGCGGCTACGTTTACTGTCATTATATGAATTGCCGAAAACAACCTAAAACCCTATCAGGGATTGAAACGTCGATCGCGAGCAGCTTGATTTCTTTCTCTTCTGCAAACAGGCCGAAAACAACCTAAAACCCTATCAGGGATTGAAACATGGCATTCAGCTTCCAAAGATTTGCACAACAAAGGCCGAAAACAACCTAAAACCCTATCAGGGATTGAAACTTCTTTGTCTCAGTATTTCGGATAGACCAGAAAGAGCCGAAAACAACCTAAAACCCTATCAGGGATTGAAACTGGCAAACCGACTGTGGTGGCGATCGTCCAGGACAGCCGAAAACAACCTAAAACCCTATCAGGGATTGAAACGAAATGGTAGAGCGCATCTATATATTGCTCGTTCCAAGCCGAAAACAACCTAAAACCCTATCAGGGATTGAAACTTTATGGCTAGCCCTGCTGAAAAGTTTTTTAACGGATTAGCCGAAAACAACCTAAAACCCTATCAGGGATTGAAACAATGTCTTTGACCACCACTAAGCTGTCGTTCTTAGCCGAAAACAACCTAAAACCCTATCAGGGATTGAAACCATTGTCTTTGATGTATTCGGAGAGCTTAGAAAATTCAGCCGAAAACAACCTAAAACCCTATCAGGGATTGAAACTCTCAAAACCCTGTTGCAGAGTGTGGGGAAATATTGAGCCGAAAACAACCTAAAACCCTATCAGGGATTGAAACTTGATGAAACGACTGTAGCACTCGGCCGACGCAAAGCCGAAAACAACCTAAAACCCTATCAGGGATTGAAACTTTGCTACTTTTTGGGGTGTTTTGGCGACGTTGATTCGCCGAAAACAACCTAAAACCCTATCAGGGATTGAAACTAAATATCATCTCCATCAGCAGAAGGCCGGATGCGGGCCGAAAACAACCTAAAACCCTATCAGGGATTGAAACTTGTTGTACAATTAGCTACCGTAGGTAGGTATGGCCGAAAACAACCTAAAACCCTATCAGGGATTGAAACGGCACAAATACGACTCAGGCAGCAAGTACCGCTTTCGCCGAAAACAACCTAAAACCCTATCAGGGATTGAAACATTTACACCCCAGTTGCCGAAGTTGAAGCGCAACAAGAGCCGAAAACAACCTAAAACCCTATCAGGGATTGAAACAATAGCTTTTTCAAAAGCTTCGTTAGTCGGCTCAGGCCGAAAACAACCTAAAACCCTATCAGGGATTGAAACATGGAACAAGAGGCTGAAGCTTGCGGCTTAAATAGCCGAAAACAACCTAAAACCCTATCAGGGATTGAAACTTAACGATAAATTCGCTTTGTATTATATAATTATTGCCGAAAACAACCTAAAACCCTATCAGGGATTGAAACTTTATGGAAATAGGACTTTTAGCTATTCGACTAACACGAGCCGAAAACAACCTAAAACCCTATCAGGGATTGAAACAACCCCTAAGACTACCTCGCGGTAGAAAACCTGGGAAGCCGAAAACAACCTAAAACCCTATCAGGGATTGAAACGAAAGGTTGCGGTGTTCGGCAGCGAAACGGCGCGCCGGCCGAAAACAACCTAAAACCCTATCAGGGATTGAAACGAGCGAAAGGGGCGGAAATGGCAAAATGACTTCAAGCCGAAAACAACCTAAAACCCTATCAGGGATTGAAACAGCTAATAAACCAGCAGTTGCGATGCCGAAAAGCCGAAAACAACCTAAAACCCTATCAGGGATTGAAACTAATTTGACGGGAACATAGGTAGGAGCAACACTTGCCGAAAACAACCTAAAACCCTATCAGGGATTGAAACAACTTTGATGACGGGCAAAGCTTCACTTCTCCTGGCCGAAAACAACCTAAAACCCTATCAGGGATTGAAACTTTAGCAAAGAGGATGTGTGCAGGGAAAATGACTAGCCGAAAACAACCTAAAACCCTATCAGGGATTGAAACGAAATTGGCCCGCCTTGCCTGCATCTCGATCGCGCCGAAAACAACCTAAAACCCTATCAGGGATTGAAACGATGACTCTAAGCGAAGTGCAAGGCCTGTACCGGGCCGAAAACAACCTAAAACCCTATCAGGGATTGAAACTTTGAGCCGGCTATCCAATATTTCCTCCGACAAAGCCGAAAACAACCTAAAACCCTATCAGGGATTGAAACATCAGACTACGAGAAAGAGCAAAGAGAACGCGATTATGCCGAAAACAACCTAAAACCCTATCAGGGATTGAAACTGATGCAGCAACGGTTTCAGACGGCGAATCGGAGCCGAAAACAACCTAAAACCCTATCAGGGATTGAAACTTCAATTCGGGCGATCGAACCCTCATAGTGTCGCCGCCGAAAACAACCTAAAACCCTATCAGGGATTGAAACCCAGTTGCTGCATTGTTCGATGTTGTATAAGTTGGCCGAAAACAACCTAAAACCCTATCAGGGATTGAAACAATGCTCCCATGATCTGCAGGAAGGTGGGAACCACGAGCCGAAAACAACCTAAAACCCTATCAGGGATTGAAACAGTTTACTGCTGAATCTTTGAATCTAAGAAGCGGCGCCGAAAACAACCTAAAACCCTATCAGGGATTGAAACCTGAATAATCTTTTGGGCGATCGCCCCTATCCGAGGCCGAAAACAACCTAAAACCCTATCAGGGATTGAAACGCTAAAGCACTCATTGCCAGTGCCAAACATGACCAAGCCGAAAACAACCTAAAACCCTATCAGGGATTGAAACTCCGGGCCAGTATCTCCAACGCGAAGAATGCTCGAAAGCCGAAAACAACCTAAAACCCTATCAGGGATTGAAACTCATGCCGGAAACCGGGACACGGAATGCTATTAATTGCAGCGCCGAAAACAACCTAAAACCCTATCAGGGATTGAAACTTTTCTTCATAGACTTGCAGGATTACAAAATTTTAGGCCGAAAACAACCTAAAACCCTATCAGGGATTGAAACTAGTAGTCATATAATCTCTAAGCTCCGCGCTGAGGCCGAAAACAACCTAAAACCCTATCAGGGATTGAAACCTGCTAGATGGATTGGATAGAAATAGTAGAAGAGCCGAAAACAACCTAAAACCCTATCAGGGATTGAAACCTCAATTCTCTTCATTATTGTCAAGGGCCGGCGCCCTCGCGCCGAAAACAACCTAAAACCCTATCAGGGATTGAAACCGGCATATTCGGGGCTATAGTCTCCTTTCATCCGGCCGAAAACAACCTAAAACCCTATCAGGGATTGAAACCATCACCCCGCTCTTCCATCACTCGCAAAGCCTGCCGAAAACAACCTAAAACCCTATCAGGGATTGAAACATACCTGTTTCCGGTGACATGGAAATTCCTCCAAGAGCCGAAAACAACCTAAAACCCTATCAGGGATTGAAACTGAAGAAAATCCAAGAATGCTCCTTCAAAATTGGCAGGCCGAAAACAACCTAAAACCCTATCAGGGATTGAAACCCTACTCTATCTAGGAACCCATGAACAATCTTATGCCGAAAACAACCTAAAACCCTATCAGGGATTGAAACCGCTGTCTGGAACCATCAACAGGTCAAGCTCTTGGCCGAAAACAACCTAAAACCCTATCAGGGATTGAAACTTCGGATGTGCCCAGGGGAACGACGGAGAATAACTGAAGCCGAAAACAACCTAAAACCCTATCAGGGATTGAAACCTGATTTAACTTGCTCTGTTACGGGCTGTTCCAGCCGAAAACAACCTAAAACCCTATCAGGGATTGAAACGATATATTCCGGCTTCTCTTTGGTTACGCCTTAGAATGCCGAAAACAACCTAAAACCCTATCAGGGATTGAAACATTTTATGCTGGGCTCGTTGGGGTGGTTCGGAGTTGAATGGCCGAAAACAACCTAAAACCCTATCAGGGATTGAAACTTATGAGACTAAGCGAGCTTGCGAAAACACTAAACAGCCGAAAACAACCTAAAACCCTATCAGGGATTGAAACAAAATATTTGGCTAGAAAAAACACCTGAACATAGCCGAAAACAACCTAAAACCCTATCAGGGATTGAAACGATGGAGATTGATTTGACGGACATCCACCAAGTAATGCCGAAAACAACCTAAAACCCTATCAGGGATTGAAACAAAAAGGAATGGCGCAAAAGGGAGAATATATAGCGCCCTGCCGAAAACAACCTAAAACCCTATCAGGGATTGAAACAATCCAGCAGTACCAGGCAAATCAGAAGCTTCTATCAATGCCGAAAACAACCTAAAACCCTATCAGGGATTGAAACCTCTGGCAGCTTTACTTAAAGGCGCTAATGCCATACAAGCCGAAAACAACCTAAAACCCTATCAGGGATTGAAACAACCTCATCGACTAGACCAACATCATCACAGACAGCCGAAAACAACCTAAAACCCTATCAGGGATTGAAACCTACTTACTGCTCTAACCTCGCTTAACAGTGCGAGCCGAAAACAACCTAAAACCCTATCAGGGATTGAAACATAACCAACTTAAACGGGCCTGTACCTACTATCATAGCCGAAAACAACCTAAAACCCTATCAGGGATTGAAACAATTTGTCGCCACATCGAGATAGCCAAAGCAAAGAGCCGAAAACAACCTAAAACCCTATCAGGGATTGAAACGCTTGTGCAGTCGGCGCGGGTAATATTGCTCGTGCCGAAAACAACCTAAAACCCTATCAGGGATTGAAACTGAAAAACGCCGTTTTGAGCAACAGGTCGCAGAAGCCGAAAACAACCTAAAACCCTATCAGGGATTGAAACATCAATGAAAAAAAGAACTCTAAATACGTCGTTACGCCGAAAACAACCTAAAACCCTATCAGGGATTGAAACTTTTTTATCTCATTTGAGATGACTACTTTTGAAGAGCCGAAAACAACCTAAAACCCTATCAGGGATTGAAACCCAATCCTTCCTCCGTTAGCCAATCTCCATCTAGCCGAAAACAACCTAAAACCCTATCAGGGATTGAAACTGTCATCTCTCCACTGTTGGTAGTAATCTGGGTGAGCCGAAAACAACCTAAAACCCTATCAGGGATTGAAACTGAGCGTAGGGTGTATGACTTGTCTCTGTCAGTGCCGAAAACAACCTAAAACCCTATCAGGGATTGAAACTCTCTTCTTTCACCTTAGAGAAAAGGAATTCAGCGGCCGAAAACAACCTAAAACCCTATCAGGGATTGAAACTGATCAATTTGCTAATAGCCGCTGCAAGACAAGCGCCGAAAACAACCTAAAACCCTATCAGGGATTGAAACATCCTGCACATAACTTATTCGCCAGGCAAAGGCAAAGCCGAAAACAACCTAAAACCCTATCAGGGATTGAAACTAAAGCCTCTAGAGGTTACTTCTATCTATCCCTAGCCCTTGCCGAAAACAACCTAAAACCCTATCAGGGATTGAAACGCAGAGGCCTTTGATATTGGAGAACGCAATGTCAGGCCGAAAACAACCTAAAACCCTATCAGGGATTGAAACAAAGAAAACGACTACAACAGCGGGTACACTTCTTGCCGAAAACAACCTAAAACCCTATCAGGGATTGAAACTCGTTGGGACTAGGGAATAGAGCTATAATGTATCAAGCCGAAAACAACCTAAAACCCTATCAGGGATTGAAACGCTTCTCGGTAGCTTCCGAGCGCAGTTCGTAATAGCCGAAAACAACCTAAAACCCTATCAGGGATTGAAACTCATGCCTTTATCGCGCTCCAAAACCCCTTTGAGCCGAAAACAACCTAAAACCCTATCAGGGATTGAAACAGCTGGTGCTACTTAAACCGAAAAGGTTACTAGGCCGAAAAGCCGAAAACAACCTAAAACCCTATCAGGGATTGAAACATTGCAGTAAAATCTCTTCCATAGTGGGCGAAAGCATGCCGAAAACAACCTAAAACCCTATCAGGGATTGAAACTTTCCCAGACTCCCATACGAGCTCTGATTGCCAATCTGCCGAAAACAACCTAAAACCCTATCAGGGATTGAAACAACTTTTCTCCGGCGTGGATGAAAAAGTTTTTTACGCCGAAAACAACCTAAAACCCTATCAGGGATTGAAACCGCAAGGGAAAAAGGGGACCATTTATTCTTGGAGCCGAAAACAACCTAAAACCCTATCAGGGATTGAAACCAAAGTTCAAGCGATAGGTTTCGGGGTCAATACCAGCCGAAAACAACCTAAAACCCTATCAGGGATTGAAACCTTTGATATGCCTGTGAAACATAGAGTTCCTGAAGCCGAAAACAACCTAAAACCCTATCAGGGATTGAAACTAATATCTAGCTCGTTTTCGTATTGTATTGTTACACGCCGAAAACAACCTAAAACCCTATCAGGGATTGAAACGCTAGTAGTGCGACTTTTCGATACAGAATTCGATCGGCCGAAAACAACCTAAAACCCTATCAGGGATTGAAACAACTTCGATCGCAGCATCTTTAGCATGCGCCTCAGCCGAAAACAACCTAAAACCCTATCAGGGATTGAAACAGAATCGGAGATTAGTTTTCGCCTAATGGATCAAGGCCGAAAACAACCTAAAACCCTATCAGGGATTGAAACGGCGTAAATTCCTACATCGAACAAATGGAGCCAGAGCCGAAAACAACCTAAAACCCTATCAGGGATTGAAACCTGATAGTGAAAGTGCGATCGCAATAAATGCTGGGCCGAAAACAACCTAAAACCCTATCAGGGATTGAAACGGGGAATAAAATAGTAAGTGTTTTTCCCAGACTGCCGAAAACAACCTAAAACCCTATCAGGGATTGAAACTCACAAGCCTTAGCGTAAGTTAGTTTCGTTAGGTGTGCCGAAAACAACCTAAAACCCTATCAGGGATTGAAACACCTACTAAACCTACTCAAACTTACTCACCCTCGGAAGCCGAGCCGAAAACAACCTAAAACCCTATCAGGGATTGAAACAAATACCTGCGAGACCGCAAAGTAATAGCACACCGGCCGAAAACAACCTAAAACCCTATCAGGGATTGAAACCCCCACACGATGTGCTTGGGATATAGAGGTGAAGCCGAAAACAACCTAAAACCCTATCAGGGATTGAAACCTTGATGTATTCGGAAAGCCTGGAAATTCCCAGCGCCGAAAACAACCTAAAACCCTATCAGGGATTGAAACATTCCCAAAGTTACAGAGCCAACTCCAGTACCCCGCCGAAAACAACCTAAAACCCTATCAGGGATTGAAACTAAAAGGTCAGCAATCATCAATGAGAGTAAAGAAAAGCCGAAAACAACCTAAAACCCTATCAGGGATTGAAACAGCCCAAATTGGCAGTGCCACTGCCGAAACAATTTAAAGCCGAAAACAACCTAAAACCCTATCAGGGATTGAAACTGGTGTGATGTGCCGGCATACTATTCCCCCGTCAAGCCGAAAACAACCTAAAACCCTATCAGGGATTGAAACGCGCGGTAGCCAGTGTATCCACCACTGAACTAACCAGCCGAAAACAACCTAAAACCCTATCAGGGATTGAAACAATGTCAACGATTATGGATACGTCATCCACAACGCGCGCCGAAAACAACCTAAAACCCTATCAGGGATTGAAACCCGTTTGTTGCCCGGTTTAGCAATTCTTGACGTTTGGCCGAAAACAACCTAAAACCCTATCAGGGATTGAAACCGCTTATTCGCAAGCTAAAACCGATGGAAAATTGCCGAAAACAACCTAAAACCCTACCAGGGATTGAAACTTCTATCCGTAGAAACGGTACTTCCGTATAGAGCCGAAAACAACCTAAAACCCTACCAGGGATTGAAACTACTCTATTCATCAAAATAGACCAAGGAGTAAGTAGCCGAAAACAACCTAAAACCCTACCAGGGATTGAAACTTTTGCAGTGACACTAACTATTCCCGAATTCCCATTAGGCCGAAAACAACCTAAAACCCTACCAGGGATTGAAACGAGTTGGTGATTGACACGCAAACCGGAGAAGCATTGCCGAAAACAACCTAAAACCCTACCAGGGATTGAAACCAAATTATCAGGATCTGCCAGGTAATTACGCCGCTAAGCCGAAAACAACCTAAAACCCTACCAGGGATTGAAACTAGCTGCCAGGGCCGGAGTACCCGATCGCCTCAAGCCGAAAACAACCTAAAACCCTACCAGGGATTGAAACTGAAACCTTGAAGAATCCTCAGATTGCCGAAAAACTGAGCCGAAAACAACCTAAAACCCTACCAGGGATTGAAACATATATTCCTGGAAAGAGGGCAAAACTGCACTGGTAAGCCGAAAACAACCTAAAACCCTACCAGGGATTGAAACCATAATTCCTGCGACCGTAACCACATTCCATCAGCCGAAAACAACCTAAAACCCTACCAGGGATTGAAACTTCATTCTCAATAAAGCCCGATCTTAACAGCGCTTTTTGCCGAAAACAACCTAAAACCCTACCAGGGATTGAAACTGAATATGCCAACCTCTCAATGTGCCGTCAACAGTTGAGCCGAAAACAACCTAAAACCCTACCAGGGATTGAAACCTCGCAGCTATCCATCTCCTTACTCATCTCCTTGGCCTTAAACAAATTTACTTCCAACACTCACTGCAGCGGTGGTGCTCATCGATAATCTCACATTTGATAAAAGTGGTCGGATTCAGGAATTGATTCAAACAACACGGTGTAGACTATTATATTTACCCCCATACTCTCCAGAGTTTAACAAAATTGAACAAAGAAGAGTCTTGGCTAAAAAGTCAAATTCGTAAACAGCTTGATGAGTTTGATTGCTTACATTTTGGCGACCCTTGGATGTCTTGCGCCTGGGAGCATAACACCGGCCGTTGCTAAATGTAATTTCCCAGATTCTTCAGTTGACAAAACCTCAAAATTATGACCACTCAAACAACTTCTCCACTCCTACTCAGTCCCTTCAAAATCGGAGATTTATCCTTAAAAAACCGGGTACTCATGGCACCCATGACGAGAGCCAGAGCCGGTGAAGCGCGGATGCCCAACGCCTTGATGGCAGAGTATTACACTCAGCGAGCCTCCGCTGGTTTAATCATTACAGAAGCCACAGTGGTTTCTACTCAAGCTAATGGTTGGCTCAATACCCCCGGTATTTATTCAGACGAGCAAGGCGAAGCTTGGAAACAAGTTGTGAGTGCGGTTCATGCCCGCGAAACGCCGATTTTCATGCAGCTTTGGCACTGCGGACGAGCTTCCCACAGCAGTTTTCATCAAAACAATCAATTGCCAGTTGCAGCCTCTGCCATCAAAATAAACGGAGAAGGCATTCATACCCCTGTAGGCAAACAACCCTACGAAACTCCCCGTGCTCTAGAAACCGATGAAATCTCCCTGGTTGTAGAAGATTATCGCAAGGCGGCGGAACGGGCAAAAATGGCAGGTTTTGACGGTGTAGAAATTCACGCGGCAAACGGCTATCTCATTGACACATTCCTGCAAACCAAAACCAATCACCGCACTGATTCCTATGGCGGATCAGTTGAAAATCGCTACCGTTTTCTTAAGGAAATTGTCGAGGCAATAATCACAGTATATCCGGCAAACAGAGTGGGAGTTAGACTTTCTCCCAACGGTGTTTACAATGACATGGGTTCTCCCAGTTACCGCGAAGATTTTCTGTATTTCGCGAAGCAGTTAAATGCCTATGATTTAGCTTACCTGCACTTGGTAGACGGTCTGGCATTTGGCTTTCACGAATTGGGAACGCCGATGATGATAGGAGAGTTTCGCGATGTGTTTGCAGGGCCGCTCGTCGGCAACTGCGGATATACTCAAGAACAGGCTGAAACGGCCCTGAGCAGCAAACTTGCCGATTTAATAGCTTTTGGTCGGGATTTTATCAGCAATCCTGACTTGGTAGAGCGTTTTACTAATGGTTGGCCGCTCAATCCGCCTGCTGAAGTCGGCGTCTGGTATTCTTTTGGGCCTGAAGGTTATATCGATTTTCCTACCTATAGCAATCCTAAATCATTTGCATAATTATTGTAGGGGCAATCCCACGCCCGGTTGCCCGATAGATAGGGGGTAGGCACGGGGAGTAGGGGTAGCACTACCCCTACAAATGTATCTGAATCATTTAGGATTGCTATATCAGGAACCAGCAGCTATTTCTTAGTTGAGTTTTTAGGGGCGGGTTTATCAATAAATACCGAGTAAGTGCATCATAGAGAATGGTCAACCCGCCCCTAATATCATGTCCGGTCAATTAACCATGATTCCTGTATGGGCGGGTTCACCAAGATATTGAATACAAACGGGAAAATCTGTAAACCCGCCCCGGTCTTTAATCGCGGTCAATCGATTGGACATGATATAAAAGATGTATGGTTAATTTCTCCAAATAAGAGTCGGAGTTGGACTCATATTTAATTTTCATCCCCCGTTGAAAACGAGTATTTATTATTTGTAAAAACACTTCTTATGGCTCCTGCCTCCCGTCCCCTGCCTCCTGCCCCCTGCCTCCCCTCTCCTGCCTCCAATTTCTAGCTTGGCTGCAAAAGTGAGAGGCTCCCAGTTGAGATCGAGAACGTTTCCCCATATCCTAATAACCATAGGGTACTTCAAAACATCCAAGCTGCTAGCTCAGCGTTTGAGTGCCTGAAAAAAATCCATAGCGGAAGCGCTTTTAACAAGATGGCACAAAATCACAAATCAACGGTTATCATTACCGGCGCTTCCTCCGGCGTCGGTTTGTACGGCGCGAAAGCTCTCGCAGACAAGGGATGGCACGTAGTCATGGCCTGTCGGGACGTGCGGAAAGCCGGAGACGCCGCGCGAGAGTTGGGCATACCTGAAGGCAGTTTCTCCATCATGGAGATTGACTTGGGCGATTTGGAGAGCGTGCGCCGGTTTGCTCGCGCATTTAAAGCCAGCGGCCGGCCTCTGGACGCTTTGGTGTGCAACGCCGCCATTTATATGCCTTTGATTAAGGAACCGCTGCGGAGCCCGGAGGGTTACGAGTTGACGATGACTACCAATCACCTGGGTCATTTCCTGCTGTGCAACCTGATGATGGAAAATATGAAGCCTTCCTATTATTCCGATGCCAGAATCGTGATTTTGGGAACCGTGACTCACAATCCAGACGAGTTGGGCGGGAAGATTCCGCCGCGCCCGGATTTGGGCAAGTTTGAGGGTTTTGAAGCGGGTTTCAAAGACCCGATTTCGATGGTTGATGGCAAGAAGTTTGAACCGGTCAAGGCTTACAAAGATAGCAAAGTTTGCAATGTGCTGACGATGCGGGAATTGCACCGCCGCTTTCACGAATCCACGGGGATTACTTTCACTTCGCTGTATCCGGGATGCGTCGCGGATACGCCGCTTTTCCGCAACCACTATCCTTTGTTTCAGAAGCTGTTCCCGCTGTTTCAGAAGAATATCACCGGGGGTTACGTGTCGCAGGAGTTGGCGGGGGAAAGGCTGGCGATGGTGGTTGCCGATCCAGAATACAAGCAATCTGGGGCTTATTGGAGTTGGGGAAATCGCCAGAAAAAAGATGGTAAGTCTTTTGTGCAAAAGGTTTCTCCCCAGGCCCGCGATGATGAAAAAGGCGAGCGGATGTGGGAGTTGAGCGCTAAGTTGGTGGGATTGACTGACGGCGCTCAAATGGGTGCTGCGGCTGGTGCGGGCCGCTCTGCATAATTCATTACCAACCCCCTTTATCAGGCTTGGCGGTTGAAACGGCGTCTACGCACAGGATGTGGGTAGACGCGGACTCCATAATAAAGGGGGTATTACAGTCGGATTTGGGATGATGCACCACAATCAAAGAAACCGGCTTTTTTAGTGGCTATGCGCGTTGTAACTCACATCTTCCACCATTCTCAAGAACGGGCAAGATGCCCGTTCCACAAGAGATGACTTTTCTTCTTGTGGAACAGGCCGAAAAGCCTGTTCATAAAAAGATTATTGAGGATGGTGTCCGAGCTCATTGCACCATTCTCAAGAACGGGCAAGATGCCCGTTCCACAAGAGATGAATTTTCTTCTTGTGGAACAGGCCGAAAAGCCTGTTCATA
>NZ_JAUBOZ010000073.1:33351-40195 GCF_036700475.1 Microcoleus sp. T2B6
AATTTTCTTCTTGTGGAACAGGCCGAAAAGCCTGTTCATAAAAAGATTATTGAGAATAATGCCCGATCTCATTGCACTCAAGAACGGGCAAGATGCCCGTTCCACAAGAGATGAATTTTCTTCTTGTGGAACAGGCCGAAAAGCCTGTTCATAAAAAGATTATTGAGAATGGTGCAATATCTCAGTTGTAGCGCGTTTCTGGTTTACCCTGGTGTCCAGGACTGTTCTGGTCGCTGCTTTAGCATGAAAGCGTAGGTTTTGCAACTAAAAAATTTTGGTTTTTTTTACGGTTTACGATCGACTTACACGATATTTTTTCGGATAAGAACCTGGTTGATGCGTAAGTGTTGGGAAATGAACAGCCGTCGATCGACCTTTTGGTTTGTAGCCGTCGCCGAAACTGTTGGCTGCGACGGCTGTTTCTTTTTTTTGCTGTTAAGATTGATTTTTACTTGAGGGTGCTCTATTGCGGAAAATATTTTCACCCAATTATTCGAGATAATTAGATTCTATGGCTTGTCGCTCGCAAAAACTATTTTTATTCGCTGGTATTTTGGGGTTAGTTGTGTTGGCAAAACCAGCGAAAACATCCGCTAGCACAGTTGAAATTTTGACCTCAAATGTTGAGGATTTGGCCGCAGTTAGCAGCAGAGGCGATCGAGCTTTCCTTCCCGATACTAATCTTGACAAACGCCAAGAATTGCCCGTAAAAGACGAGGAAACGCAGTTACCCGCTGAATCAGAACACCCGGTGGCGGCGGAAACTCCCGACTTACCGCCTTCCTCGGCAAATTCAGTCGATGTGACATCTTACACCATTCTCAAGAACAGGCAAGATGCCTGTTCCACAACGAGTGAGTTTGATTGTGGGGTGGGCATAGAGCCCGCCGGTAACAGGCTTATTGACAAGGGTGCAACATCTCAGACCGTTAGCGAAGCCCTCGGAGAGGATCGCACATTTAGCACAAAAACTCAAGAAACCGAGCTTTTTAACTCAGATCAAAAACTAGAAGAAAGTATTGACAGAAAAAAAATTGATTGGGGTATCGATCGAGCCTCGCAACTCAGCCAACTGCCCAACCCAATTCTGCCGCGAGAACCAGAATTACCAGCTCCTGAGCCGCCGCAACCCCCTGCGCCGTCTCCCCTCCCACCAGCCCCGCTAACACCTGTTCCCGGCGATGATAGACCGGGGATTATAGGTACAATTAGGGTCGATCGCTTTGAATTTGAGGGCAACACAGCCTTTAGCGATCGCGAACTCGCAGAAGTTACGCAACAGTTTGCCGGCCGCGAAATCACCTTTGCCGAACTGATCGCAGCCGAAGCAGCCGTCACTCAAAAATATGTAGCCGCCGGATACATCAATTCCGGCGCTGTAATCATCGCCAACCAAACCTTTCCGAGAGAAGGAGGTGTGGTGAAAATGCGGATTGTAGAAGGCGGATTAGATGAAATTGTGATTACTGGAAACAGGCGCTTAAATTCAAATTACGTGCGATCGCGCCTTGAACGCGCTACCAGACGGCCCCTCAATCGATCTCGCTTGCTGGAAGCCTTGCAAATGCTGCAACTCGACCCCTTAATTGGCAATATTTCCGCCGAACTCCAAGCCGGAAGCCGCCCGGAAAACAGCCGCTTAGAAGTGCGGGTAAAAGAAGCAGACAGCTTTAGCGCTGAAGTGTTCGTAGACAACAATCGATCGCCCAGCGTCGGCAGTTTTCGGCGCGGTGTTCGCATCAATCAAGCAAATTTGCTCGGTTTGGGCGACGGATTAGAGGTATCTTATGCTAACACCGACGGCAGCAACGAATTCAACGGCAGCTACACAGTCCCCGTCAACGCGCGCAACGGCACGATTGGGTTCGCTGCGAGTGCTGCTAGCACCAATATCATCGAGGAACCCTTTGATGCTGCACAAATTGAGGGGAAATCGCGGACTTACGAGTTAACTTACCGCCAGCCGATTGTCGAAAAGCCCGATCGCACTTTGGCTTTGGGACTGAGTTTTTCGCGGCAAGAAAGCGATACATTCCTGTCAGGGGAACGATTTGCGCTGTCGGCGGGCGCAAACGATCGCGGCGAAACGCGGGTTTCGGCTGTGCGCTTTTTTCAAGAATACGTGCAGCGGAGTTCCAACCAAGTGTTCGCGGCGCGATCGCAATTCTCCCTCGGCACTAATCTGTTCGGCGCTACTGCGAACGATAGCGGGCCCGACAGCAGTTTTCTGGCGTGGCGCGGCCAAGCCCAGTACGTGCGGCTGCTAGCGCCAGAAACCTTGCTGATTGTGCGTTCTGACATTCAATTAGCCGATCGCCCCCTGCTTTCTCTCGAACAAATTGGGATCGGTGGCGTTCAAAGCGTGCGCGGATACCGCCAAGATTTGCTGTTAACTGATAGCGGTGCGATCGCCTCTGCTGAAGTGCGAATTCCGGTTTGGCGTGTCCCGGAAGTCGAAGGATTGTTGCAAGTGGCTCCGTTTATCGATTTTGGGTTAGGATGGAACCATTCAGGAGAAAAGCCGAATCCTGACTCGGATAAACTGCTGGGTGCAGGTTTGGGGCTTATTTGGCAGATGGGCGATCGGTTGAATGTGCGTCTCGACTATGGTATTCCTTTGATAAATGCTCGATCGGGCGATCGAACTTTGCAGGAAAAAGGCATCTACTTTCGGATTAATTACTTTGGTTTCTAGCTAGTTGTGGCTGGGGTTGAAACCCCTGTATCCTAGCGGAATTCCACCGCTAGAACGATTAAATATAGTTCAGCTAATTCCATGCTCTACTTCAATCTAATATTAATTCCGGTTAGCTTGGAATGATTTAACCGCAGAGAACGCAGAGAACGCAGAGGAAGGGAAGAGAGATGAATAATTCCGATAAAGTGCGGATTAGATATAATATCAAATCCGCACTTCATCGGAATAGTAAATTCCAGTTCACTGTTCACGGCGTCAACAGTCAACAGTCAACCGTCAACACTCAACATCATTCCGGTGTTACCGGAAATGATATAAAATCTCAACTCTCAAATCTCAAATCTCAAGTCTCAATTGTATAACTTAGTTAACACAAGAGGGCTGGTTTTATGGTTCAGACAAAAACTAAAATAACATTTGCAGAGTTTCTCGAAAAGTACCCAGACGGATCTGGTATCTACGAACTTGTAAATGGGGAGATTGTCAAAGTGGAAGCAACCAGGGCTCATAAAAATGTGGCACGATTTCTAGTATTTGGCTTTAACGATGAAATCAGGCGTTTGGGACTTGACTATATCGTTGACAAAGATATAGTTTTCAGAACTGTAACAGCTTCAGGACAAGAACAAGGCAGAAATCCTGATGTCGGCGTGGTTAAGGCATCAGTATGGAACAGTAATGTACGTGGCTACGGAGCCCTTACCGAACCTATCGAATTAGCAGTAGAAGTTGCCTCTACTAACTGGGAAGACGACTATGTAGATAAGCTAGATGAGTATCAAAGGCTCGGCATTTGTGAGTATTGGATAGTGGACTATTTAGCCATTGCTTCTAGGGCTTATCTAGGCAATCCCAAAATTCCCACCGTTTTCGTTTACTCTTTGGAAAATGGCAGTTATTTAGTTCAAAGTTTTAGAGGTAATGAGCGCATTATCTCTAAAAATTTTCCCGAACTAGAAATCACGGTTGAGCAACTTGTACTCAGCAGCCAAATTCAAAAGATTTAGAGCAACGAGATGAGATTACACCGATAAACTTTATCCTGGAAAGAGTGTTTTTATGTCTCCCTTGCATTACTCGTTACTATTTGCACCATTCTCAAGAACAGGCAAGATGCCTGTTCCACAAAGAGTAGATTTTATTATGGGGAGTAGGGGTTGGGCATCTAGCCGGGCCGTAAGTTACTCCCTACTGTTTGCCTTCCTGTTGCTATTTCCCACTTCCGCGATCGCCCAAATCATTCCCGATAATACCCTGGGCCCGGAAAGTTCCCGCACAGTTCCCGATACTATCAATAACATACCCTCAGATAGAATCACTGGCGGAGCAACACGCGGCGTTAATTTATTTCACAGCTTGCGGGAATTCAACATTGGTGAAGGGCGGGGAGCTTATTTTGAAAATCCCAGCGGAATTTCTAATATTTTTACCCGCGTTACGGGCCCCAACTCCTCAAATATTTTAGGGACTCTGGGAGTTTTGGGAAACGGCAATTTATTCTTAATTAATCCGAAAGGAATTGTATTCGGGCCGAACGCTCGGTTAGATGTGCGCGGATCTTTTCTGGCTGGAACTGCCGACAGCATTGTATTTAATAACGGCTTTGAATTTAGCAGCGCCAATCCCCAAGCAGCGCCGCTATTGACGGTTAATATTCCGGTGGGTTTGAGATTTCGAGAGAATCCCGGCGCAATTGTCAACACTTCCAGTGTCACCCAAGTTATTCAAGACACAACAATTCCAGTCGGTTTGGCAGTTCCTCCCGGTCAAACCTTAGCACTGGTAGGAGGAGATTTAATCTTTAACAATGGTTTTGCCAGCGCTTTTAGTGGCAATATTCAATTAGGAAGTGTGGCAAGTCCGGGTTTGGTAAGCTTCAACATCACGCCCATAGGATTAGGTTTAGATTATACAAATGTTGCCAATTTTGGCAACATTGAATTATCAGGTTTATCGGCGGTGACAGCGAGCGGGCCCGGTGGGGGCGCGATCGCACTCCGGGGAGGAAATGTGATTTTGCGCGATCGATCGAGCCTAGTATCCGATACCTTGGGAAGCATTGACGGCCGCGGCATCAATATCGAAGCAGCACGATTTAGCCTTTTCGATCGAGCCTTTGTCGGCTCCACCACTACCGGAAGCGGAGCCGGAGGCCCGATCAATGTCCGAACCGCCGAGAATATAGAACTCAAGGGAATAGGATTTGAGAACTTTCGGCGACGGCTTCTCGATCGTGCTGCAGCACAAGAGCCGGGAGATATCACCGAGCGCGAAAGCAGCATCATTACCGGAACTCTCGGTGCCGGCAGATCCGGGGAGATCGCGCTCGACACCAAACGATTAACTCTCCGAGACGGATCGGTAATACTCAACCCTACACTCGGTACGGGAGACGGCTCTGGTGTGACAATTAGAGCCTCTGAATCGGTAGAAATAAATGCCTCCGGGCTGTTCACCACAACTTTTAACAGCGGAAATGCAGGCAGTATCGCCATTGAAACCGGTCAACTGAGTGTCACCGACGGAGCCGTCGTCTCGCCCTCGACTTTTGGTGCCGGGAACAGCGGAAATCTGAGCGTGAGAGCTTCTGACTCGGTAATAGTAGCGAGAGAGCGATCGGATAGCCCTTTGAGTACGGCTCTAGTCGCTAACAGTATTGGCGGCACGGGAAGGGCAGGAAATATTGAAATTAACAGCCGCTCCCTGCGCGTAGAAGCAGGGGCTAGCATCTCTTCTGCGAGCGGGCTGAGCACAGGAGAAAGGTTGATTCCTGTGGGCGGGCCTGGCGGAAACATCACCATCAACGCCTCAGACTCGGTGGAAGTGATCGGCACCGCACCGGGCGCTCGCCCTTCCCGAAGTCTAATCGCTGCAGGAACGGCTGGGAGTGGCAAAGGGGGTGATGTGACGGTGAACGCCAGACGCTTGATTGTCCGAGACGGAGCAGCCATCGGAGCCTCAACTCTGGGTACGGGACAAGGGGGAAATGTGACTGTCACTGCTTCGGAATCGATGGAAATAGCCGGAACTACAAGAGACGGAATCTTTCCCAGCACCATCGGCACAGCTTCGGGAGATTTGCTGTACCAGACTTTGTTGGGGCTGCAACCTCCATCCGGTGCGGCGGGAAGCTTGAGCATTGCGACGGGCAGGTTGAGTGTCCGAGACGGGGCTACAGCTAGCGTCCAGAGTTATGGAACGGGGTCGGCTGGCAGCATCAATGTTGTCACAGATTCGATCGCCCTCAACAACAAAGGCAGTATTGACGGCACGACTGTATCGGGTATCGGGGCTAATATTAACTTGCGATCGCGAGACATCCAATTGCGCCGCAACAGCCGAATTACCACTGATGCGGGTGCTGCAGACGGCGGCAACATCACCCTCAACAGCGATATCCTAGTGGGGCAAAACAATAGCGACATCACCGCCAACGCCAAGAGCGCTGCAGGCGGCCGCGTTAATGTCAATGTCCCGAATATCTTGGGCTTTGCAGCAGCGGGCCGCGAACAGGTGAGAGACCGGTTGGGGCTGAGCGACGCTCAATTTGCAGCTTTGCAAGTAACTCCTACATCTGAGCTTTCCACCAGCGACATCGCCGCCATTTCCCAAAGTAGCGGCCCGGCTTTGCAAGGTACTGTTACATTTAGTGCTTCTGGCGTCAATCCCGCTCAAGGTTTAGTGGAACTGCCGCAAAATGTTGTCGATCCGACTGCTTTAATTGCGGCAAATCCCTGCACGCAAGGGGTCGAGAGCGCATTTACTGTCACTGGGAAAGGAGGAGTGCCACCGAGTCCTAATGATGCCCTCAGCAGCGCTCCATCGCCGCTTCCGTGGGTGGAAGAGGCAGGAAGTTCGACAACGGGCAATGTACGGGATGTAACCGATCGAGCGAAGACGGAATTGGGCCCAATCCAGGATGGGGAAGTTGTTCCGGCTCGCGGTTGGGTGATGAATGCTCAAGGAGAAGTTATGCTTGTGGCGAATCAAGTTGCGGGTCAATTGGACGATCGCACGAGGCATTCTGTATCGGTTTGTCCGCCCCGATGACCCATTGATTACAACTCACATCTTGCACCATTCTCAATTAGCCGTAGGGGCGGGTTCGCCAACAGCCTTAAAGCTTGCAAATAGGTTCTATAAACC